>JANYGM010000022.1 GCA_025362415.1 bacterium | reverse complement strand
TGGAAACACCCAACAACACAAAGTGACGTAAATACACGTTTGTTTTGATGTATTTGTTTGTAGAGACGTTGCTTGCAACGTCTAAACGGCAAATAAACGCATTATTCTTGAATTGGATTAAATACAATTTTCTACGCTAAGACGTTGCAAGCAACGTCTCTACAAATACACTTTCATAACATCAGTCAAATAATTACAGAAATTAACATTACTGGGGGCAAGCCCAGCCCCTACATTTTAATACATTTGTTTCAATTTCTAAATATTTAACCTAGACAATTACAATTATTTTTAATGAAAGAAACTATTTTGTGGAAAAAATGTTTATTTTAGTAGAATTTTTGTAGATTTGTAGGAAATAGAAATACGCATTTGAAATCTTAAATGAATAAAAAAAGAAATTATTTATTTTCTGGTAAGTTCACTGATTTAAACAGCAATAAAAACATTTTCGTATGTTTTATATTGATGTTGTTTCTTTGTGTGTATGTGCCTACACAAGCGCAAGATAATCAGAAAGAAGATACAACAGAATCATCAACAGTGCAGCCAGAAGATACTTTTACGGCAGAAGATTCTGCTCGTATAGCTAATTTCCAAGATACAATTCCTACAAAAATTGATAATACTTTGGCTTTACATTATGATTCTTCTAGTATTAGTGTACGAAAATTCAGTAATGACAAAATAGAAAAATACAGAAAAAACGCTGATTTTAACTATGAATATGCAGAACCCACAAAGCAAACAACTATTTGGGAGCTTTTTTTGAGGTGGCTAAGTGATAAACTAAGAAATGTAGCTACTCCAGACAAACTTACGTGGGAAAAAGTGCTTTTTTATGGTGTGGTAGGAGTTTTATTAGTGATTGCTATCTTAAAACTGATGCAAGTAGATATGTCGGTACTTTTTTATAAAGGAAAAAACCTACAATCAACAGGTTTTGCAGAAATAGAAGACATTACAGAGGCAAATTATGATAAACTGCGTAATGATGCTATTTCAAATCAAAAATATGCCCTTGCGGTGCGTTATGGGTATTTGAAAGCCTTGCAAATGCTTACTAATAAAGAAATGATAAACTTTAAACCAAGTAAAACTAATACAGATTATTTTGCAGAACTTGCACCAAAAAAAGCCGTTCAAAAGCAATTTGGAGAAATTAGTTTAGCTTTTGAATACGTTTATTATGGAGATTTTGAACTCAATAAAAGCCGTTTTGAGAGAATAAACAATGATTTTGAAAAGTTTTACACAAAAATATAAAAGCCCCTAAATCCCCAAAGGGGACTTTAATACAAAAACAATTGAATTTTACGAATGTTTAATAAATTAAAAAACTAAAAATGAAAATTCCTGTTATCAAAGAAATAGTAGAAAAATATACGCTTGCAGAGCTACGCAAGGCAGAAGACGCACTTTTGGACGAGAAAACGCCCGAAATTGAAATCAAAGGTGATGACGAAGGTGAGCAACTCACACACACACTTGCGGGCATCTGGATACGCAACAAAATGGATGATGAAAAACTAGAATTTCCTGCAGCATTGCGCCTATACACACAAAAAGTACGAGTTTCTATCAATTAGGAATTATGAATTAGGAATTATAAATTAAATACAATTCCTGACACATAATTCCAAACACATAATTTCTAATTCACAATTTCTAATTCCTAATTCAATAAATGGAAATCCTAAATAACACAGAAAAAAATCTAAAAGAGCTTTTTGAAAACCTTGGTTCTGGTAATAAATTTGATAACAAATTTCTTGCAGAAAGAAAAATCTTCTTATGGGGGGCTGTAATGGACTATTCAGCAAAATATATCACAGAAAGATTGATGTATTTGGAATCTGAAAGCGACAAAGAAATTACGTTTTACATCAATAGTCCTGGTGGCTCTGTAACGGCTGGTATGATTATTTATGATACAATGCAAATGATGAAAGCTCCTATTTCTACCGTTTGTATTGGGCTTGCAGCATCTATGGGGTCTATTTTGTTGTCAGGTGGCACAAAAGGGCGCAGATTTATCTATCCAAGCGGTGAGGTAATGATACATCAGCCAAGTATTGGTGGTTATATGCAAGGACAAGCCTCTGATATTGCTATTACAGCAAATGAAATCATCAAAACAAAGAAAAAAAGTGCCGAAATTTTAGCTAAAAACTGTGGTCAGACTTATGAGAAAGTGATGGCAGATTTTGATAGAGATTATTGGATGAGCGCACAAGAATCTTTGGATTATGGTATTGTAGATGGTATCATTGAGAAAATGTAAATAATTGTGAATTTTTAATTGAGAATGAATACAAAACATTCATAATGAAACAGTTAAAAGTTATTCAAATTAGGCAATCTTTATGGTTGCCTAAATTTTTGTCATTATTTTAACCAAAAATAAGATTTTTAATTGCATAAAAAAAGCCGTATATTTGCAAAAAATTGAATGAATTATATCATTCACAACTCACAATTTACAATTTACAATTCACAATTATTATGTTAGATAAATTAGAAGCCATAAAAGTACGTTTTGAGGAAGTTGCAGACCTTATCATTCAGCCAAATATTATGGAAGATATGAAAAACTTTGCAAAACTTACCAAAGAATACAAAGACCTTGACAAAATTGTTAAGAAATATGAAGAATATAAAGGCGTTTTAAGTAATATTGAAAATGCCAAAACTGTTGTTTCTACTGAAAAAGACCAAGAATTTAGAGAAATGGCAAAAATGGAACTTGACGAACTTTATCCTCAAAAAGACGTTTTAGAGAGTTTTATTAAAGATATGCTTGTGCCAAAAGACCCTAATGATAGTAAAAATATTATCTTAGAAATTCGTGGCGCAGCAGGCGGAGATGAAGCAGCCATTTTTGCAGGTGATTTGCTAAGAATGTACCAAAGATTTTGTGAAAAACAAGGTTGGAAAATAGAAGTAATGGACTTTACTGATGGCGCATCTGGTGGTTTCAAAGAGGTGGTAGCATCTATTTCGGGAGAAGATGTTTTTGGACAAATGAAGTATGAGTCTGGCGTGCATAGAGTACAACGTGTGCCTGCGACAGAAACGCAAGGGCGCATACATACGTCTGTGGCATCTGTCGTTATTTTGCCCGAGATGGACGATGTAGAAGTAAATATAAATATGAGTGATGTACGTGTAGATACTTTTTGCTCGTCTGGTCCTGGTGGGCAGTCTGTGAATACCACATATTCTGCGGTGCGCCTTACACACGTACCTAGTGGCGTGGTGGTGAGTTGTCAAGATGAAAAATCTCAAACCAAAAATAAAGAAAAAGCCCTCAAAGTGTTGCGTTCAAGGGTTTATGATATAGAACTTGCTAAACATAACAAAGAAGTTGGCGACATACGCAAAACTATGGTAGGCGGTGGCGACCGTTCTGACAAAATCCGTACTTATAATTATCCGCAAGGACGTGTTACAGACCATAGAATTGGTATGGATATTTTTAATTTGCCTTCTGTGATGGACGGTGAAATCTATAAATTTATTGAAGAATTGCGCCTTGTGGAAAACGCAGAAAGACTTAAAGAAGGAACAGTTTAAGGTGGGAAGTTTGAAGTACGAGGTACGAATGAATACAAATTTTAGTTTATTGAAATCTTATTAAACTGATTATAAAATGATATTTGATAATTATTTCCGAGAAGAATATGGCTCAAATCATAATTCAGAAGTTGAAGCCTATAAAATTTTAAAAAGAGATTTTTATTTTGATGTTGGAGATGAATATGATAGTTTTTATGATATAGAAAGTGTTGTAGAGCTTTTTAAAATCTTTAAAAAAATGTCAGCACCTGAATTGTTAATTGAGATAAAAGCTTTTTCTAAATCTATAGGTAGGAGCGGAAGTATTGAATTGACTTTTAATGGAATTCCTTTTGATTATCAAAAAGATGATACAAAATATTCAGATGATGATATTTTAAATAAAATCAATACATTTTTACAAAAACATAATATTTGTAAAGAAAGATACATTGATTTTGAAACCAAACACGTTTGTTGTATAGGTTTTATGTCAATAGAAACATACGAGAAAATGAAAGATAAAAATCTTATTCTTTTAGTTGATGGAATTGATGAGCAAGAACGCTTTTGGTGATTCCTATGGTGTCAGAAATTTCTCTTGATAACATTCTTAGTACTATTAAAACAAAACAAAAAATGAAAAAACTACTAATAGTATTGCTATGTTTGTCGTGCTTGTGCGCTCACGCCCAAACAGATAGAGAAATTCTACTGGATATTAGCAAGCAAGTAAATAAACTAAATGAGCAAATGGCTGTAAATAGTGCTAAACTAGAGGCTACTAATGCCAAAATAGAAGCACTAGAAAAAAACGTAGATAAGCGTTTAGATGGTGTGGATAAGCGTTTAGACTTTATGCAAACGCTTATGATAATCATTATTCCTTTGGTACTTACAAGTGTTGTAGGTATTGTGGGTTTTGTCCTTTGGGATAGGCAAACTGCTATAAAACCTGTTGAGGAAGAAACCAAAAAAGAAATAGAAAAACTCAAAGAAAGAGAGCAAAAGCTAGAAGATGCTATCAAAAAAATTATACAAATAGAACCACGTTTTAGCGGTGTTATATAGCCGTTAGCAATGGCTTAAGTTACTAAATTTTTTCTTTGAAAATCAATGCTCAAAAGTAATTTTGCAGTCAAGAGAAAACTTCTGACTTCACAAAAAACTCTTCTATTATTTTACTTAGTTTTCCTACAAATGTCTTACGTTTTTGCGCAAGATATGCCTCGTGTGCGTGCTACCATAGATACGCTTTGCACGCCTTATATGGGTGGGCGTGGCTATGGGCGTGATGCCACAGACAAAGGTGAGCGCAAAGCAGCAGAATATTTGGCAGAAAAATTTAAAAAAATGGGTTTACAGTATTTTGGAAAGGATTATTTTCAGTATTTTAAACTAGATGTCAATACACACAAAGTAGTACAACTCAAAATCAATAACAAAAAACTGGTTTTGGGGCAAGATTTTATCCTAAATCCTATCTCAAAAAGTGGTAAAGGAAACTATAAAATCCAACAATTAGATAGTAATATTTTTGATAATGAAGAGGTGCAAAAACGTTTTTTGAATGAAAATATTAGTAAAAAAGTTATTATTCTCAACAAAAAAGAGCAAAAAAAAATAGTTGATTTGCCTATAGAAATTGTCCAAAAAATCTATACTGCAAAAGCTATTTTGGAACTGCAAGACACAAAACTAACCGCAACTATTGGTACAAAAGAAAATTCTAATCCAATCTTTGAAGTCAAAACTTCTGCTATTCCAAAAAAACTCAAAAAAGCTAAATTTGTTGTAAAATCTGACTTTTTGAAAGATTATCAAACACAAAATATCATTGGTTATGTGCGTGGGCGTGTTGTGCCTGATAGTTTTTTGGTGTTTTCTGCACACTACGACCATCTAGGAAAAATGGGTAATATCTATTTTCCTGGCGCAAATGACAATGCAAGTGGTGTTTCTATGCTTTTGGAATTAGCAGAATTTTATGCAAAAAATCCGCCTAATTATTCTGTAGCGTTTATGTTTTTTGGCGCAGAAGAAGCAGGACTTATTGGCTCACAATATTATACAGAAAACCCGCTTTTTGACCTCAAAAAGATAAAATTTCTAACTAATTTAGACCTTGTAGGCACAGGAGATGAGGGCGCAACGGTTGTCAATGCGACACTTTTCCCAGAAGAATTTAGCATATTACAAGAACTTGATATTAAAGGAAATTATCTTCCAAAAATTACCAAAAGGGGCAAAGCTGCTAATTCTGACCATTATTTTTTCTCTCAAAAAGGCGTAAAAGCGTTTTTTATCTATACGCTTGGTGGCATAAAAGCCTATCACGACACAGATGATATTGCAAAAACCTTGCCCTTGACACGCTACACGCAGTTTTTTGCGTTGATGAAAGATTTTATAAAGGCGTTGGATAAGAAATAATATCAATCTTGGCTTTTTAGTTTGCTCATCAAAAGAAGACTTCGCTTTAAGCAAAGTCTTTTTTAAATTGTTACTTGTATTACTCCCCTTTGGGGTTGGGGGCTTCTAAAACCACCGCACTATACGTTTGAGGCGTTTCTTGTTTCAAAAAAATGGTTTTTTCTTCCATTATTTCGTGAATAATTTCAGCGTTATGATGCAAAATTGTTACTAATTTTAGGTTTTCTTGCACCTTAATCTCAAATTCATTAGCAAGCAAATCATTCAGTTTTGATAGTTTTCTAGCATTATTTTCTGTGCAAACGGAAAAAGAAACTGCCGTACTTTGCATCAAATTGATTTTTATATTGAATTGTGTAAAGGCATTGAGTATCAAGCCTAGATTTTCTTCTGTAATAAAAGTCAAATCTTTCACTGCAAAACTTACGAGTGCTTGATTTGGTTTGAAAATAATTGTTGGAATTTTATTGCTAATATCTTGATTATTAGCAGTTTGAGCATCAATATTTTTTATACAAGTTCCTGCATTTTCAGGATTAAGGAAAGATTTTACATAAAGCGGGATTTGTCTATTTTCTAATGGTTTTATGGTTTTTGGGTGAATCACATTTGCGCCATAAAACGTCATTTCTGCAGCCTCACGGTACGAAAGTGTGTCATACATTTGTGTATTTTTGATAATTTTTGGGTCTGCATTGAGTATGCCTGGTACATCTTTCCAAATAGTAACAGACACATCAACAAACTGACTATTAAGACAATACGCAAAAATAGCCGCAGAAAAATCAGAGCCTTCACGCCCAAGCGTAGTCGTTTTATTGCCTAGCGTTCCTCCTAAAAAACCTTGTGTAATCACTATTTTTTGTGCCAAAACAGGCACTAACTCACGCAAGACAAGGTTTTCAGTCCAAACTAAATCCACTTTGCCCTCACGCCAAGTATTATCTGTTTTTATGAAATTTTTTGCGTCTATCCATTCATTATTGATATTTTCTTCATTCAAATAAAGGCTTATAATATGCGTAGAAATGACTTCTCCAAAACTAATGATTTGGTCGTAGGCTTCATCATAATTTTGGATATTTATTTTATTTTCTAGTGTATCTTGCAGTTGTAAGAAAAGATAATCTAATGTTGTAAAAGCAAGATTTCTTTGTGTTTTCTGTTCAGAAAATAAATTTTTAATAATCTCCAAATGATAATTTTTGAGATTATCTAATGTATTTAGATAATTATGTACTGCAGCAGTAGTTTCATTTTCCTTATCTAAAAACTTCTCTAAAAGCGTTTCTAAGGCATTAGTTGTTTTGCCCATAGCCGACACAATTACAAGTGTATTAGTCGTAGTGCCATATTCTTTAATAATTTTTGCTACATTTATGACTGCATCAGCATCTTTTACAGATGCACCACCAAATTTAAAAATTCTCATATTTGTTATTTAATATCTTGTATTTTTTGTATTTATTTCGTACTTCGTACCTCAAACTTCAACCCTCGTTAATGGCAATAGTTAATTTTTCGTACCATTTTTCACCATATTTTCTGATAAGTGGTTCTTTCAAAAACTTATAAATAGGTACTTTGAGGGCATCTCCGTGGGTGCAAGCAGGCGCACAAATTTCCCATTGATGATAATTAATGGCATCAAATTGTTCATATTTCGTGATACGAATAGGGTACAAATGACAAGAAACTGGTTTTGCCCAATCAATTTTTTTATCCCTATATGCTTGTTCTATGCCACATTTTAAGATTTTTCTATCATCATAAATAGCAAAAACACACTCACGCCCATCAACGGTAGTGGTAGAAAATTCATTTTCAAAATCCTTGATGTAAAGCCCTTGTGCCTCAATAGCTTTTATATTTGCTTCTGGAAGATAATCTTTGACAATGGGGTACACTTCTTCTAGTTTTTTCAGCTCGTCCTCTTCTAATGGTGCGCCCAAATCACCTTCTATACAACACGCTCCCTTACATTTTAGCAAATCACAAACAAAGTGCTTTTCTACAATATCATCACTTATGTAAGTATTATCTATTATTATCATTTTTTTAGTTATTTTTAGTCATTTTACTCCCTAATAATTGTAAAAATTCCTCTTTTTTCTCAACAAAATCTACCATAATTGGTAAATAATAAAAGATACTTTCTAACTTTTGAGGAAGCAATTTACGTAATTTTACTGTATCTTTTTC
>JANYGM010000019.1 GCA_025362415.1 bacterium | reverse complement strand
GAGATTACTGGTAAAGTTATTAAATTTGATAAAATTGATGCAACGTATGCAGCAGAATCAAATGTAGTAGCTAATGGAGATAAGTTTAGAGCAAAAATGTTTATTTTTGCAAGTGCTTCAGACTTAAAACCTCGTATGACTGTAAATGGTTCTCCAATAACAGTAGATAAAGATGGAATGGGAGAGGTTGTTATCCCTGCTAGTGGTGGTAGCGAAGCTGGTGCAGAGCAATCTTGGAAAGGTACAATTACATTTCCTGTAAAAGGAAAAGATACTACATTTACTTTTACTGGTAAATATAAAGTAGTAAAACCTGTAATGACTATTACTTCTGCGGCTGTTAGTGCTTTGTACGAAGGTTGCGGTAATGAGCTAGAAGTACTTGTACCTGCTTTGGGAACGAGCTATAATCCTAGCTTTACGGCTAGTGGTGCTGCTTGCTTGCCAGGTTCAAAAAAGGGTATGGTTATTGTAGTACCTTCACCAGGTGCAAAATCTGTTACTTTGAATGTTTCTAGTGGTGGTATGGCTATTGGTAATCAAACTATTGCAGTACGTGGAGTACCAGCTGCTCATGCAGTAGCTACTGGACCACAAGGAGAATATACAGAAGCTGCTGTTGTTTGCCCTGTAAGTTTGGGAGTTAAAATCATACCTGATGAAAGTTTTGCTACGTTCCTTCCAAAAGAAGCAAGTTACAGAGTAGAATCTTTCCAAGTGGTACACGCTAGAGGTATTAACCCAGTAGGAAAAACAGCTGGTGTTGGTGGATCTGCTAATACTGCAGGTATGAAAAGCAAAGCAAGAGAAGGAGATAGAATTATTGTACAACAAATTGTAGCAAAACGTTCTAACTTTAGAGGTGAAGTTCTTAATGCTAAAATTAGTACAAAGTTTATACAAGTGAATTTGAGATAGTAGATTTATTCACCAAGTTTATTATTTTGTTTTATACAAGAAAATGTATTTGAATGTTATTTATGTATTTTTATACATTTTCTTGTTAATTTTAATCAATCAAAAATATGAAAAGTGTAAAATTAATTTTTGTTGCAGTGTTTATTTTGACCTCATTTGCTACGTCAATTGCACAAGTAGGTTATAATCCGTTGTCGGTACGTCCTATATTGGAAGATGACATAATGTACCGTAAAAGAGTTGAAAGACGTATCAATCTCAAAGAGAAACAAAATCTACCATTTTTTGCGCAAGATAGATTAATTACCTTAATTATACTTGATGGTGTTGCTGCGGGTGAAATAACACCTTATAATGAAGGTATTGGTGCAGACAGTTTGGTGCCTAAATATGTAATGAAACCTGAAGATTGGAAAAAGAATATCTTAGATTCTAACACAACGGGTTCTGCAATAGAACCAAAGGATATTACTATACTTGATATTACAGAAGATTATATCTTTGATAAAAGACGTTCTAGAATGTACATAGATATTTTGAGCGTTAAATTAGTCGTTTTGCCAAACGCTGCAGGTGGCGGAGCTGGGGTATTAAGTGTACTAGCACAATTTAGATATAAAGACTTACACGAATACTTTAAAAAAGTATATGCAAGATCTAATCAAACACAGGCTTTTTGGTTTAACCCTAAAAATGATAGGCGTAAATTGTGTTATTCAGATGCCTTTGACTTAAGATTATTTTCTTCAAGAATAATAAAAATATCCAGTCCTGCTGACGAGAAAATTGGTGAAGAACGTACTGGAGAATATGCCACATCATTAAAACAACTTTACCGCTCTCAAGAAATTGAGTATGAGTTGATGGAGTATGAGCATAATCTTTGGGAATTTTAGTCTAATAATGACGTAACACTCATTTAATACTAATCTAAGAAATAAAAAGAGAGGTTTAAACATTTGTTTAAGCCTCTCTTTTCTGTTTTATACTTTCTTTTTCTCTTCTAATTGTTCTTTAAAGTAGTCTAATACTAACTTAGCTTTTGCCTTTCCTACTATGGTTATTATTTCTGTTTCTGAAGCTTCTTTCATTTTAGAAATAGACTTGAAAGCAACCATTAGTTTTTGTAATGTTTTGTCTGCAATGCCTTTTATCTCCTCCAATTCACTATTAAGGCTGTTTTTGCTACGTTTATCTCTATGGAAAGTGATAGCAAAACGGTGGGCTTCATCTCTAATCCGTTGAATGAGTTTTAAAGATTCTGATTTTTTACTGATATGAAGGGGAATACTGTCTTCTGGAAAATAAATCTCTTCCAAGCGTTTGGCAATACCAATAATAGGGATTTGCCCATAAATTCCTAAATCTTTGAGTGCCTGACAAGCAAAACTTAATTGCCCTTTTCCACCATCTACAATAATTAATTTAGGAAATTTCTCTCCTTCTTCCTGCAAACGCTTGTATCTGCGTGTTACAATCTCATACATAGACGCAAAATCATCAGGACCTTCAACGGTTTTGATATTAAAATGCCTATAATCTTTTTTGGCAGGTTGTCCATTGCGAAAATAAACCATACTTGCTACAGGATTTGTGCCTTGAATATTGGAATTATCAAAACATTCAATACGTGTAGGCAGCTCTTTTAAACGTAAATCTTGCTGTAACTGCAATAAAGCGTGTTGATGTTTGTGTGTTTCTTCTGCAACTGCTTTTTTCTGTAATTTCTCTTTTTTTGCAAAAAGCGCATTACGTACAGACATATCAATAAGTTTCTTTTTATCACCAATTTTTGGGCAATAAATCTCCATTTCGTCAATAGAAATTTCTGTTTCAATGTTTGTAATTACCTCTTTTGCATTGCTATTGTACTTATCTTTCAGACTAAAAATAGCGTAAATAAGAATTTCCTCATTTGTTTCTTCTAACTTTTTTTCTGCTTCAAAAGTGTCCGTATGAATGATAGCACCATTTTTTATCTCTAAAAAATTAAGAAAAATACTATCTTCATCAGTAAAAAGTGTGATTACTAGCAAATCAGTGATTTTAGCATTTACGACAACAGATTTTTCTTGAAAAATAGTGAGAGAATTAGTTTTAGTTTTATAAATATTAGCTTTTTCAAACTCTAATTTCTCTGCGTGAGCAAGCATTTTATCCTTAAAAATCTGCGTAATTTGACTAATATTTCCTTTCAAAATCTCACGAACTTGCCAAATGTCCTCTAAATAATCCATTTCAGTTTGTAGATTCTCACAAGGACCTTTGCAATTTTTAATGTGAAATTCTAAGCAAACTTTAAATTTATTTGCTTCAATATTTTCTCTGGAAAGTGCAAGACTACAAGTTCTGATAGTATAAAGTTGCTTAAAAAGCTCTAAAAGGCTATTCATAGCCCTAACATTTGAATAAGGTCCATAAAAAGTACCTAAACTTCTATCTAATTTGCGTGTAATAAGTAGGCGAGGAAATGGCTCTGTCGTAATCAACAAATACGGATATGTTTTGTCATCTTTGAGCAAAATATTATATTTGGGTTGATATTCCTTGATAAGTGAGTTTTCTAGAAGTAAGGCATCTTTTTCTGTACCAACAACTGTAAATTCTATATGGATAATTTGAGAAACTAACCTAAGCGTTTTGCGGCTATGTTGCTTAGAATCAGTGAAATACGAACTTACTCTATTTTTTAGGTTTTTAGCTTTCCCAACATAAATAATAGTATTTTCTTTGTCAAAAAATTTATAAATTCCTGCATCAGAGGGCAAATTAGCTATATAATCTTTCATTTTTAGGTACGAAGTTTGAGAAATAAAAACGTTCTTTCAAAAATAATTTTATAAATATTTGTTAGTGTTAAAAAAAGGAACTAAATTTGTGCTAGCTCAGTGACCAAGTTGCAAGACTATAAGTGTTAAAGGAGTATAGAAACCGTTTAGTTAAACTAAGCGGTTTTGGTATTCAAATAGGCTTTATACTCTTTCAATAACTTATTTTTTCTATGTTCTTGTTCTACTAAATAAGCCGCCCAAAATAGATAATAGCCTTCTCTTTTATTTAAAATAACAACATAGCTCTGTTCTTCATTAAACATCAATACACGTGTATCTCTGCCCCTCGTGTTTTCCCAGATGAGTATGTCTTTGTGTTGAGTATTATCTATGTAAAATCTAGGAAAGTGTATTCGTTCCATTCTCTTTATATCTGGTAGGCGGTTTTGTTCATCTTCTCCTTCGTGTGTAATATGATAAAAAGTCCTGTGTATGCCATCTACCTCTGGGTATTTTTTTACACCAACATCTAAGCCATTATATTGTGGTTTAGATTTGATAAAATTATTTTCAAAGATGTTATAGACGGCTCTGAAGTATAGTTGAAAATCTAAATAATCATTAAGAAATATCAAATTTGGAAAAATTAAGTTTTCTTCTTCTATCATAGAAAATAAGGTTTTTGAGGTTGCCAAATAAAGATATTAAATTTTGACTCTCTCAATAAAGTTGATTTTGTAAGAGAATATTTAGAACGATGTTTTATCAATTCAATTAGTTCATTTTTTGCTTTACTCTCACTTCTGGCACTATTTACATAGCCCATAGCACCAATTAGTAAATCTGTTAGTTGTATGAGTTCTACTTCGTGTGAACTAACTTGTTGCACTTTTTTAATGATTTCTTTTGCGTAATCATACTTGTCATTTCGCAGTATATGCTCTAATTTATGTACTTTTTCTTTGCTTCGTGTGTCTTTTATATCAATGTATATGTGATGTGCCAAATCTGGATTTAGTATTGCTTTTAGCATCCCAAAATACATTTTATAATAAAAAGTGTCGTGTGTATGACCAAATTTCTCATAATCAATATCAGATTTATTAGCCACAATCAGTGCCCTAAAGTGCAAATCATCATCATCAAAAAAATAGTTAATAACATCTTTGTAATAATCAATTTTTGATTTGGAAACCTTGTTCCATTTTAGTTCGTAGTAGGCACGATTATCTTTTTGATTTTTTTTATTCTTAGGTATTAAGTTGTGTTTTTTCTTGATTTCAAATAAACGTTCAAAAATCTCCGCTTTTTTAGACGCTAAGCAATAAACAGCTCCAATAGCCATTACGGACTCTTTATCATTTTCTAAATGACAACTTTCATCACAATATACATTAACACTTTCTCGCATACTTAACTAAAATTTTATGAATATAATTAAACATTTATTTGGAAGCTAATAAATTATTTTTGTAAATATTTTTTGTCCAAATAAAAAGTACCAAATGGAA
>JANYGM010000011.1 GCA_025362415.1 bacterium | reverse complement strand
CTCATTCTTATCTTTGCTTTGCTCGTGTGTGTGTGCGCAAACACACAGGCACAAGTGGCTAAAAGTCTAGCAGAAATGACAGACAAAATTGATAGTTTGGATTTAGGAAATAGAGAATTGACAGAAATTCCTGCAAAAGTATTTCAATTCAAAAACTTGAAATATTTGGGTTTGTCTAACAACCTACTCAAATCTTTACCCAAAGAAATTGGAGAACTGAAAAACCTAATAAGTTTAGATGTTAGCGAGAATCATCTTAAGTTTTTACCCAAAGAGATAGAAGAACTAAAAAATTTGACAAGTATAAATTTAGGGAGTAATCAATTCTCTACTTTGCCAAAAGAAGTGATAGCACTAAAAAATCTTACAAGCTTAGACGTAGGGAGAAATCAGTTTACAATTTTACCCAAAGAAATAGGAGAAATGAAAAAGTTAGAGCATTTAGAGTTGTACGACAACCGACACACGTTTTTGCCTAAAGAAATTTTACAACTGAAAAATTTGAAAAGTTTGAGCTTGAATATCAATGAGTTTGCCATTTTTCCACAAGAAATTTTACAACTGAAAAATTTGACAATTTTACATTTAGGGGATAATTGGCTCACCTCTTTACCCAAAGAAATCAGACAACTCAAAAAACTAGAGGAATTACATTTACATGGTAACCGACTCACTATTTTGCCCAAAGAAATAGGAAAACTCAAAAATTTGAAAAGATTAGAACTAGCAGATAATCCTTTCTCTTATGCTGAAATAGATGAAATTAAGAAAATGTTGCCAAAATGTGATGTGATTTGGTAGTGTCAAACAAGTATTTTTTAAGATATTTGCACCAGTTGTGCCTTACCTTGCGTGGTGAGTTTTGACACAATTTTGAATGTGCGTATTTGGTGGCTAAATTAGCAAAATATTTTCTTTTCCTTTACTCCTAAAATCATTGCCCCATTCTCCCATTGCCTGCATTACTGGTAGTGTTTTTTGTCCCCAATCTGTCAGACTGTATTCTACTCTTGGAGGTACTTCTGCAAAAACTTCCCTATGAATAATGCCATTTTTCTCCAAATCTCTTAGCTCTTGTGTAAGCATTGTTTTGGTAATAAGTGGCATAGCACGTTGCATTTCACCAAATCTTGTGATATTTTGTGAAATAAGATACAATATAATAGGTTTCCAACGTCCTCCAATAATACTAATTGTGAACGTAACAGGGCAAGTTTCTGGGGAACAGATAATTGAGGAGGTTTTTTTGATTTTTTCTTTCATTTTGATAATATTTCTAAAATATTTTTTGATTTTCTTAAATTTAATAGCTTGATAATCAATATTAGTATGTATTTTATTACTATGTATTTTTATTTGCACTACTTGACAAATATAGACTATTTAACTTACTTTGCAAAAGAAAATCAACAAATTATTTTCTAATAAGTAGGTTTCTCTAATTAGTTTATGATAATACAAAATGATGCATAATTAATTTATTACAAACGCTTTGTATTCATTCACAATTCACAATTAAAAATTCACAATTACTTATTCAGTCTAACTTTAGTTTATCACCCAAAAAATCAAAAAAAATGTACGTAATCACAGGCGCAACAGGTAACACAGGCACACGTATTGCCTATAATCTTCTTAAAGAAGGTAAAAAAGTACGAGTTATTGGCAGAGATGCAAAAAAATTGCAAGATTTTGCTTCAAAAGGGGCAGAAGTAGCAGTTGGAGATTTGGAAGATGTGGCTTTCCTCACCAAATCTTTTGAAGGTGCAACCGCTATTTATGCGCTTATTCCCCCAAAATGGGACTTGCAAGAAGATTGGAGAAGTTTTCAGCGCAAAGTAGCCACAGCACTCACAAATGCAATCACGGCATCAGGCGTGAAAAACGTAGTAGTTTTGAGTTCTAATGGTGCGCAACTTCCAGAAGGTGCAGGACCTGTTACGGGTTTGTATGAGTTTGAACAAATGCTACTAAAAGTGCCACAACTTAATGTTTTGAGTCTTAGAGCGGGGTATTTTATGCAAAATTTGTTCGCTCAAATTGGTATGATTAAGCAAGCAGGTATTATGGGATACTCTTTAAATGCTGATATAAAGACTCCAGTTGTACACGTGAATGATATTGCAGATATGGCAACTAAATATTTGCTTTCTCTTGATTTTCAAGGTTTTAAACCTGTTTTTGTGTCAGGACAAAGAGACCTTTCTATGGTAGAAGTAGCACAAGTTTTAGGAAATGCTATTGGAAAACCAGAACTGCCTTATATAGCGTTCTCGCAAGCTGATGCAAAAGCAGGAATGTTGCAGGCAGGCATACCAGAAACCATTGCAGATGGCTACAATGAGCTTTTTGATGCCCTCAATAAAGGTACATATCTTAATGATTTTCAAAGAACTGCAGAAAATACAACGCCAACAAGTATAGAGGAGTTTGCCAAAGAATTTGCAGTAGCTTACCAAAATAGCTAAGAAATTATGGATTTTTAATTTGTGAATTGTGAGTGACTACAAAATGACTACCAAAAATAACACTCTAAATTAAGTAAAATGCTGTAAAAACAATACTAGAGTATCAAAAAATTTAATTTCAAAAAATATTTTAATAAAAGTTTTTTATATCCATTTTATTTTGTTTTATTTGTGTGTAGTAATTTCACTACGTATTATTTCTAACTAATATTATAAATCCTATCTATTATGAAAAAAGTTCTTTTTTCAACATTATGTGTGGCAGTTCTTGCTTGTACTGCCCTGTTTTTCCAAAGTTTCACTACGAAAAAACAATCACAAACCATCAAAATCTACAATAACTCTAAATGGGATATTGACCACATCTACATCTCACACGTGGACAAGGCTTCTTGGGGTTCTGATTTGCTTGGAAGTGATGAAGTAATGACTCCTGGCGAGTACATTACTGTGAAAATTGAGTGTGCTATTTATGATGTGAAACTCGTTGATGAAGACGGTGTTATATGTGAGTTGGCTGATGTTACAATCTGTGATGATGACAGTATTTGGGCAATTGGTGATTTGACTAAATGCAAATAATTTTCGTAAATAATTCTATTTGAATTATCATTAAAAACACTATTCTGATAATCAGAATAGTGTTTTTTGTATTCTATGTCTTCTATCTGTCTATGTGGTTAAAAAATCATAATTCCACAAATTCAAATTTTCCGCCATCAAAAAGCCCCAAATCACTTAATTTTAATTGCGGAATAACGAGCAAAGCCATAAAAGAAAGGCTCATAAAAGGGGCTTTAAGGGTGCTTCCAAGCTGTTTTACGGTTTTATCAAGTTCTGTATAAAGTGCGCCAATAGTTGCACCATCCAAATCCGACATTAAGCCTGCCACAGGCAAAGCCAATAAACCTATTTTATCACTACCATTGCGGTCATCATATACGCAAAGTCCTCCATTTGCACTAATAATAGCATTTACGGCAGTACAAATACTTTTATCAGACGTGCCAACGGCAATAATATTATGAGAGTCGTGGGCAACAGACGAAGCAATAGCACCGTTTTTCAGTCCAAAATTTTTGATAAAAGCTACCGCAGGTGTTGCATTGGGCGTATATCTATTGACAACCACAATTTTTAGAATATCATTTTCTACATCAGCAGTTAAAAAGTCTTTTCCATTTACATTTTCTATGGGCAAATGATGCAAAAAAGTTTTCGTAATAAGTTCTCCATCTATTGCTTCTATAACCTTTAAAAGCGTTTTTTCTGTATAATTTGGTGGGGCAAGCAACGCAAAATCACTTACATTTTTTGGCATTGCTTTAAAAAAATTAGGTTTGTCAAATGCTACAGAATTGATAAAAGATTGTCCATTTTCAGCTACCAAAACGCCCTCAATATAGGTTTGAAGGACTTTAAACTCCTTCAAATCTTCCACAATGATAAAATCAGCCATATCTCCTACATTGAGCAAACCAACCTCCAAATTATAATGTTTGACTGGGTTGATGCAGGCACATTGTAAAACCTTAAAAACATCAATTCCACGAGCTACAGCACGTTTTACAAGCTCATTGATATGCCCTACAAGCAAATTGTCTGGGTGTTTGTCGTCAGAACAAAACATCATATTTTCATAATTTTCAGGCAATAAATCTATTAAAGCCTCAAAATTTTTGGCGGCACTTCCTTCTCTAATCAAGATTTTCATACCAAAATCTAGTTTATCTTGTGCCTCTGCAGCCGTAAAACACTCGTGGTCTGTGCTTATTCCTGCACTAATATACTTTTTGGCTTGCTCACCACGAAGACCAGGAGCGTGTCCGTCAATAGGTTTTTTATATTTTTGTGCAATTTTTATTTTCTCCAAAACAACAACATCATCATACAAAACACCTGGATAATTCATCATTTCTGCAAGGTATTTGAGGTCGTGTTTTTCAAATAAATATGCTACATCTTTGGCATCAATAGTTGCGCCTGCGGTTTCAAAAACAGTAGCAGGAACGCAAGAAGGAACACCAAAAAAGAACTTAAAAGGCACTTTTTTGCCATTTTCTATCATAAATTCTACACCAGCCACGCCCAAAACATTGGCTATTTCGTGAGGGTCTGATACAGTAGCTATTGTACCGTGTAGCACTGCAAGGCGGGCAAATTCACTAGGCACAAGCATACTGCTTTCTATATGGATATGTGCATCTACAAAAGCAGGCAAAATGTAGTTTTGACAGGGTTTATCTGTATTTGAAATACTTTCTATTTTGCCATTTTTGATGATTATTTCTGCTGGAGAAATAGTTTTTTGAAGAATATTAACAAAATTAGCGTGTATTATGGTGGTTGTGTGGGTCATTTTGGGAAGAGTTTAGAGAGTGTTGTGAAATTGCCACAGATACACAGATGAATACAAATTGTATTTTATCTGTGTATCTGTGGCAATTAAATCATTTGTTTTTATGCAATTAAAAAATTAGTCTAAAAAATCCAAACAATAAATAAGAAACAATAATGCAAACAGGCAAAGTAAGCAACCACGCAAGCGCAATGCTTTTTATGGTGCTTGCTTGTAGGTTTTTCAGTCCGTTGGAGGCAACCATAGTCCCCGCCACGCCAGACGACAAAATATGCGTTGTACTCACAGGCAAGTGAAAAACAAATGATGAAAAACCAATAGTGAGTGTTGCAATAAGCTCTGCAGATGCGCCTTGTGCGTATGTGAGGTGAGATTTTCCTATTTTTTCACCAATAGTAACAACAATTTTTTTCCAACCAATCATAGTACCAATGCCCAAAGAAAGAGAAATAAGCACAATTACCCAACGTGGTGCGTAATCTGTTGTATGGCTTTTAAAACGCTCAAAACGAGTTTTTATATTTTTTCTATCTTGCTCAGGAATACCTGATAATGTTTTATCTGATAATTTTTTGATGTTTTTATCTAACAAAAATATCTCTTTTCTGATGCCTGTAACAACTTTTTCGTCCCATTTACTTTGGGGAATGTTCATAAGAATAATTATATCTGCAATATCTTTTTTGCATTGTTCTACAAAAATCCTATCAGCAGAAGAGAGGTCTTCTACATTTATTTTCTTAACGGAAGTATCCACAAGTGCAATACTTTCTTGGTATTGAGCTGGAGTCGTTTCTAGGTTGAGGGCATATTTGACAGGCAAAATACTAATCAAAACGAGCATCAAAAGTCCTACACCTTTTTGTCCGTCATTAGAGCCGTGAGAGAAACTTACACCTGCACAAGTAAAAACAAGCAACGACCTAATCCACATTGGAGGCACTTTTTCTGGGTCGGGCGTTTCAAATATTTCTCTATTTTTGATAAGTTTGCTCAAAACAAACATCAAAATCCCAGCCATTAAAAGCCCTAAAAACGGTGAAATAAGCAAAGAAAGCCCTACTTCACCTGCTTTACTCCAATTGATACTTACATCTGCATTGCCTGGAAGATGTGCAAAAGCTATCCCAACGCCCAAAATAGAGCCTATGAGCGTGTGAGAACTAGAACAAGGAATGCCAAAATACCAAGTTCCCAAATTCCATAGAATAGCGGTAAGAAGGAGTGCAAGTATCATACCTACACTTTCCCAAACGGTTTGGTTGAGAAGGGCTTCTGTGGGCAAAAGATGGATAATTCCCATTGCAACGCCTATTCCACCAACAAAAACTCCCGCAGAATTTAAGATGCCAGAAAGTACCACAGCTTGTTGTGGTTTTAGACTATTGGTATAAATCACAGTTGCTACTGCATTGGCAGTGTCGTGAAAACCATTGATAAATTCAAAAGCGCAAACGGCTAAAATACTGATAATCAGTAATATTAGTAAAGATAGTTCCAAATCAAACATTATGTAGTTGTTTAGTAAATTGGTTATTTGGTGCAAAAGTAGCTATTTATATGCGAACTACATCAAAAGTTAATACAAATTAACAATAACATAACATAGAATTAGGAATTAGGAATTAGGAATTAGGAATTAGGAATTGTGAATTAGGAATTGTGAATTAGGAATTAGGAATTAGGAATTAGGAATTGTGAATTAGGAATTGTGAATTAGGAATTAGGAATTGTGAATTAGGAATTAGGAATTAGGAATTAGGAATTAGGAATTAGGAATTGTGAATTAGGAATTGTGAATTAGGAATTGTGAATTAGGAATTAGGAATTGTGAATTAGGAATTAGGAATTAGGAATTGTGAATTGTGAATGAAAACTAAATAAGTAATGAGTTGTAAATAAAATTCTAATTTTGTATTTCTTAGTGCCTGCTTAGTGTGTATTTCTTAATGAACTTAGTGTTAAAAAGAAACAAACTAGGAAGTTATTTGCAATGTATTACTAACT
>JANYGM010000487.1 GCA_025362415.1 bacterium | reverse complement strand
GCAAACGAGGGAACAATAGAACGCTACCAAAAAATGCTTGCTAGTGAAATAGATGCGTTTTTTCTGGAAAGTACGGATAATCTACACGAAAACACAAAAGCCGTTACAATGCCTACTAAATTTTTGCCTTACGAGGAATATTTACGAGGTACGTCAAAACTTGTTTTTGAGTTTACACCGTTTGTTCCTGTTGTTCCCTTTGACCAAACTAATCTTGTTTTTGATTTTGACTACCAAAAAACCTCCAAACAAACGCTTAGAGATGGCACGTACCTTACTAGCTACATTGATAGAGGTGTTACAATGGTGCAGGCAACTGCGTCAGCGCAACCCACAATAGATGCTACTGGATTGAAATTTGACGGAGTAGATGATTTTATGATAACTGCCTCACTAGATGCGAAGGAGATTTGGTTTGTATGCAATAGTCTTGATGGAGCAACTTTTACGAATTATAGAGCATTAGTGGCTGCTCATATAAATTGGATGTATTTTTATGTTTATGGGATACCTACAACTTCATTTATTCCACATAATTTTGATGACGTTTCTAGAATTAACAATATTGTAAAGAAAGAATTTTCGCCACTTTCTCAATTCAAAAGTTTTTCTATGATTACAAATGTTGGTTCACAGCCTTACAGAATAGGTTGGTCGTATCAATATTATTGGAATGGTTACATTAAGCGTATTTTAATTTTTGACCAAATCCTTTCAGAAGAACGCAGAACGGCATTACAAGCCTATCTAACAACTACTTACGGATTATAATATGAATGAATACTTAGTTTTCACAAACGAGCAGGATGCTATTATTGCAGAGCAAAAGATTAGCGAAAAAATGGGTTTCCCTAGTGGAAATACTACTTGTTGGGCAGAAGTGAGAAAATCCTATAATGATAATCTTTGGTTTTTTATCTCCCCAGAAAAACATTTTTTGGAAAATTTAGACATCAATTATCAAACCATTACAAACATAACTTCATTTATACCAAAAATAGAATTTTAAATGATTACAGCACTTGCCATAAGACAAAAAACGCTACAATATGCAGAGAAACTCCACCAACACAAAGGCACTATTAAGCCCTATCAGCTTATTTTTGCGTGGTTAGGTTTTTATGATATTTTGTTTGTAGAGATTTTTGAGTTGGCAGAAGGTTTTGATAGTGTGGGTTTTGATGATTCTGCACGTACTTTTGATGGCAAATGCTCCAAGTGTGCAAGACAAAATATTTTCCTAAAACACGACCAACTCAACGAAGACCTAAAAAATAGTGTCAGAAGCATTATAAAGTGGAATTCTCCGCTCAACGTGGAAACTTATGTCTATTACAACAACGACACAATGGGCATTTTTGACAAAACTTTTGATAAAACTTTTAACTAAAAATTTAAAAATAACTACTAATGAAAGTATATTGGAATTACAAAGAAGAAGATAGCACTCTGCTACTTAATCAATTTTTGAATGGTATTTTGCCTCCTGGTGTGTATGGTGGCTTTGATGCGGTGGCATTTGATGGTTCAATGCGCCTAAGATTATCCCAAGCGAGTGCCGTAGAAGAGATTTCTATTGCAGGCACGAGCAAAAAAATAGGTGTTATTAAGACAAAGCAGGGCGTTATTGTGGCGGAAGACACACAAGTAGAGCTTATTATTGACCCAACTACTACATTACCAAGAATAGATATAATCATTATGCAACATCAATATCAAGCCGTGATAAATCCCAGCATACCTTTTTACTCTATCATTAAAGGCACGCCTGCCACAAATCCCACACCGCCAAGCCTTACCATACCAGCCTATCAAATGAAAATAGGAGAATTACGCCTGCCCGCAGGGTGCAATGCCCTGAATATTTTAGGAGTGGAATGGATAAAAGAATTAAGCCCAATTCTTTACAGAACACCAAAAACAGTAGTAATTGCGAAGTCAAACAATATAATTGTGCCTGCTGCTGTGGGTGTAATTGTTCCGTTTGTGAATTTTACGACTGAAAAAGACCAATTATACGAATTTAACGCCATTACAGGTGAGTTTACGGCTAAAAATGATGGATTATATTCAATATCTTGGCAATGTAGGTTTGACACCTCCAATCTTACGAGCAATCCAGAAGAACTTTTTGGGATAACACCCATATTTGTCACTAATGAATTAACAGGGCTATGGGAATGGAAAACTGCTGCTTTTGTGAGAAAAAACGTAATTAGTGAGATTTTCTTTGACAATAAATTTGTAAATTTGATTACTTACCTCAAAAAAGGGCAAAAATTGCGTTGTAGCATTGAAAATGCAGGAACTTTACCAATAAGTACCTACGGCAATAACCTTTATATTACTAGATTAGACTAGAAAAAGGCTTAATTTGTACTTTCTCCTAAAAGTTGGTATTCTGTTACTTGTACATAATTATAAATCTTATCTCCCTGACGAACAGAGCGGTATTTGCCCGTAATAGCAATAAGTGAGCCTTTTTTAGCAAATTTGCTGATTGTTTCCGCTAAATTACCTTTAAAAACTAAGTGATGCCAGTCTGTGGTCTGTTTTTTCTCTCCGCCTTCTGTGTAATATTCGTTGGTGGCAAGTGATACTTTGGAGGTTTTAGTTCCTTCTTTTTCTGAAAAAACAATTTCTTTGCTAAGGTAGCCTACTAAGTTAATGATATTCATAGTTGTATTTTTAATAGTTTAATTATACTTTATTTGAAACTAGCAGTTGCTAGAGCTATAAAACTTAATTTAATACTAAGTTTTATAGCTTTAGCAACTGCTAGTCTTAAAAGCTATTCCATTGGATAGCCACCTTCAAAAACAGCTTCAATGTTATATTTAAGCGTTTTTAGCTCCTCCAAAACCTCTTCTGGTAGCTCTTCTAGCAAACCTGAATCCAAAATATATTCAGTTCCAAATCCTGACCCTGCTTTTGAAATTTCAAAATCATATTTACTTGGGTCGTCAAAATTTTTCTTTTTCATTTTGGCTTGCATTGGCTTAATAAGACAAATTTGACTTATTTCCAGCACTTGAAAGCGTTTTTTCAAGTGGTTATACACCAAAAACAACCAAAAATACTTTTGCTCTTCAATGCCCGTAATGCTTTTTTTGTCGGTACTTTTTTTGGCTTTTAGCGCAATCATTTCTTCCAACTTGAACCTCGCATTTTTGGGAATTTCACCGTTTGCATCTCTTATGACGCGTTTGCGTACTGGTACTGTTTGCCCTTCTTTTTCGCCTTCAGCGAAAAAGAGATAACCTTCATAAAGGTCGCTCAGAATACGGAATTTGTTGTTGCCAGTTTCCAATTTCATAAATTGGTCACTTTTTGTGGGCATTTCGTAATTTGCAGGTAAGAAACTCATCTGTTTTGTGTTTTGGATTTAAAAGATTTGAAATTTGAAATTAGCATTTTGCTAGTGCTATAACACTTTATTATAACA
>JANYGM010000481.1 GCA_025362415.1 bacterium | reverse complement strand
AAATCCATACAAATTTTATTTTTATCAAATTTTGTTTCCGCCAAGTGGCGAGCATTGTGTTCGTATTTATTTAGCAATTCCGCATCATTGATAAAAACATCTAATTGTTTCCAAAACTCTGCTGGATTGTGTGGAGACGCATAAAATCCACATTGATTATCTTCCACAAGGGTTTTTAACCACCCTTTTGTATTCGTAATACACAGTTTTCCTGCTGCGAGAGAATCAAAAAACTTGTTTGGACTACAACTTTCAAGCACAGGAATATCCAAAAAAGACACATAAACAGCAGACATTTCACCCAAAAAAATATTCATCAAACCTTTTGGAATAGCTTTTATGAACAATACATTTGGCAAATCATAAGCAATATTTTCTAATCTTTTTTTCTCTGCACCATCTCCAACAATAAAAAAATCAACTTTTTTATTATGTTCGTGACCAAATTTAGCAATATTAAGCAGGTATTCCAAATGGTTTGCCTTGCCAATAGTACCAAAATACACAACTGAAAAATTATCTAAAACTTTTTTGCCCGTTTTGTGTGTAAAAAACTCATTATCAGACATATTAGGGAACATCAGTATTTCTTTTTGAGTCCCCCTACTTTTTAAGGAGGGGTTAGGGGTGGTTTTTATTTTCAGTATTTCCTCTACGTGTGTTTGCATAGCAGGTGAAAGTGTGATAATTTTGCTTGCATTTTGGTAGATTTTCTTCTCCAAAAACCTTAATATTTTTATCAAAACACTATTTTTGATAAATTTCATTTGAATTGGAGCTTCTGGCCACAAATCTCGTACCTCAAAAAAATAGGGCGTTTTATAAAATTTCTCTAACAAAAATGCCGTAATTCCTACCGTAAGTGGCGTAGAAGTGGCATAAATAATATTTTTTTCTGTTTTATTGTTTTTCTGATTTTGATTTTGTTTAATGAGTTTTCTTGCAAGAAAAAAACTTTTCCAAAAGAATGCTAAAAATGCTAAAATTCTTTTAAAAAATCCAAAATCATTATCATAAGGCACATTTAGGTAATGAACCGTAAATTTTTCGTTTATTTTTTCTGTTTTATTTGGGTGATTATGTGCCGTAATCATTTGTACATCAAAATCTGCATTATCACTTGCATTAGCACCTGCGTTAGCAAGCGCATTTGCCAAATACCAAGAACGGTGAGAACCATTTTCAGTTATTTTTTTGAAATATTGATGAATATAAATAATACGCATTTTTGCTTGATTTGAATTTTCAGAATCTGTACAAAGAACGTAAAAAAACCTTTATACACAAAAAAAGCACTACTTTTGGTAGTGCTTTTTTTATTTATTCTAGAAAATCTAAAATTATTCTGCTTTGTCTTCTGCTTTGTCTTCTTTTTTAGCTTTTGCAGGAGCTTTTTTAGGTTTTTCTTCTTTTACTTCTTCTGCTGCACCTTTATCTTCTTTCATCAAGTTAGAAAGAGCTGCAATATCACCCAAAGTAGATTTTTCAGAATCTGCGCTTACTTCTTTCTTTTTAGAATTAGCTGCTTTTTTCTTTGCATCTTCTGTTGCGGCGGTTGCTTTTGCTACTTCTTCTGGTGTTGCTTCTGTATAAGATGCAACGTGAGAAAGTGCAATTTTCTTTTCAGATTTCACAAATTCCAATACTCTAAAAGCAAGAGCCTCACCAATTTCTGGCATAGTTCCGTCTTCTTTTACAAGGTTTTTGTTGATACAGAAACCTTCAATACCATAAGGAAGTTCCAAAATAGCACCTTTATCATTTTTGTTGATAAGCGTACATTTATGGTCAGAACCTACTAAGAATACAGTTTCAAAAGTATCCCAAGGATTTTCTTCTAGTTGTTTGTGTCCAAGTGCAAGGCGTTTGTTTTCTGTATCAAGCTCCAAAACTTTTACATCTAATCTTTCACCAACTTTGATAAATTCTGAAGGATGTTTGATTTTGCGTGTCCAAGAAAGGTCAGAAACGTGTACAAGTCCATCAATACCTTCTTCCAACTCAACAAAAAGCCCGAAAGTAGTCAAATTGCGTACAAGTCCGTTGTGCATTGAGCCAACAGCGTATTTTGTAAGCAAATCTTGTTTAGTCCAAGGATCTTCAGAAAGTTGTTTAATCCCTAATGACATTTTGCGGTCTTTGCGGTCAAGCGTAAGTACCACAGCTTCAAGAGTATCATTTACTTTCAAGAATTCTTGTGGATTTCTCAAATGTTGCGACCAAGACATTTCAGAAACGTGGATAAGTCCTTCAACACCTGGCAAAAGTTCTAAGAAAGCACCATAATCAGCAACATTCACTACTCTACCTCTTAGGCGAGTGCCAATAGTAACTTCTTCTGGCAATGCGTCCCAAGGGTGAGCTGTTAGTTGCTTCATACCCAAAGAGATACGTTTTTTCTCTTCATCAAAATCAAGTACAACAATATTAACTTTTTGGTCAAGTGCCAATACCTCGCTTGGGTGGCTGATACGTCCCCAAGAAATATCTGTAATATGCAAAAGTCCATCAACTCCACCCAAATCAATAAATACACCAAAGTTGGTCATATTTTTGATAACACCTTCCAAAACTTGTCCTTTTTCAAGGTTATTTAGGATAAGCGCACGTTGTTGTTCTAAGTCTTTCTCTATCAATACTTTATGAGAAACAACTACGTTATCATTAGCGTAATTGATTTTCACAACTTTTACTTCCATTTTCTTATTGACAAACACGTCAAAATCACGGATAGGTTTCACATCAATTTGAGAACCTGGCAAGAAAGCCTCTACGCCAAATACATCTACAATCAAACCACCTTTTGTACGGCGTTTCACCATACCTTCAATGATAATGTCGTTGTCTAATGCCTTCTGAATTTTGTCCCACGCAGTAAGGATTTTAGCCTTTTTGCGAGAAAGTATAATTTGTCCGTTAGCGTTTTCCTGAATTTCTACCAATACTTCCAACTCATCACCTACGGCAAGATTTTCCATATCTCTAAACTCTGAGCGAGGCACAAGTCCATCAGATTTGAAGCCAATATTAATGACTACTTCACGCTCTGTAATTGTAACGACAGTCCCCATCATTACTTTATTTTCTACAATTTCGGTCATTGTACCTTCGTACATTGCTTCCATTGATGCTTTTTCGTCTTTGGAATAATTATTAGCAAATTTGCCTGTCGTTCCGAAGTCGTCCCAATTAAAATCTGGATTTGGTTGATTACTCATATAATTTGTGGCTCTTGTTACGTCAGTACGTAGAGCAATAGGTACTGAATTTGTGGGAATAATGTAAAAAATCCGTTACTTTTTGTAACGGATTGCAAAATTGGTAAAAAAAAATGAAATTTACAAGTATTTTGAAAAGATTTTAGTAAATTTCTAAGTTCTTTTTCTTATCACTAAGAACATTAAGAAATACACACTAAGTAGGCACTAAGAAATACAACATAACTCACAATTCACAACTGAAAACTCACAACTTATTCTGTTTCTCCAAAAAAGTTACAGCCCTTATATTCTGGGTCAATGTCTATAAAAACATCATCTTTTGCCTTTCTAAACCATTTTAGAAGCATTTGATTACGTTTTTCGTTGAGTGTTGCTTGATACAAACGTGTATAATCTTGCTTTAAATCTGCTTGATGTGTGGCGTAGCGTTGTTTTAGGTACAAAATACGGTAAGCCATTTTGCCATCTTGTGTACGGTAACTAAGTGGTGCGGAGATGTTTCCAACAGTCATTGTATCTATTGCAAAAAATACAAAAGAGTCTAATGTTTGCATAGCAACACGTCTAGAACCATCAGGAGAAGAAATATAACCGCCATTACTTGATGTTTGCATAGAATTTGCGCCTTTATCATCAGAATAAAGTGCTGCTGCTTTCTCAAATTTGATACTATCAGTTCTAATTCTTTGTGCCAAACTATCCAAAAATAAGCGTGCTGGTTCTGTTTCTACTTTTGTCCAGTCAGGCATCATTAAGATATGTTTGCAATTAAATTCATCTCCACGTCTTGCAATAAGTTTGATAATATGATACCCAAATTGTGTTTCTATCACTCCTGAAAGTTCTCCTGGTTTCATACGGAAAACAACCGCCTCAAATTCTGCTACAAAATTACCACGTTTTTGCCAGTCCAAATCTCCACCTTTTTCACGAGAGCCATCTTCACAATAAAGTTTAGCCAAATCTTCAAAACTTTCTCCTTTATCCACAATACGCTTACGAATTTCAATTAAATTATTTTTAATACGTAGTTTTTCCTCTCTATTGATTTGTGGAATTTTGACAATTTGTCCAACTTCTACCTCTTTTGGGAACATTGGCAAACTATCCGTAGGAATACGCTCAAAAAACTTTCTCACCTCACTTGGCGTAACCTCTGCATTTTTAGCAATGCGCTCACGCATCATTCCTGCAATTTTTTGTTCTTTGAGAGATTGGCGCAACTCTGATTTAAGTACATCTAGCTTCTTTCCATAGCGTTTTTCTATTTCTTCAATAGTAATTCCGTTCATAAGTGAGGCTATACGTTGGTCTGTTTCCAAATCAATAATTGCATCAGCCACAATAACAGAATCAATTTCAGCTTTTGCCATAAAAAGTTTGTTGATAGCCATTCCACGAAGTACTTGGCACTTGGCTTCTGGCGTATTTTTGATTTGCTTGTCTGCTACGAGTTGCAGAAAATTAAGCGTAAGGTCGGATTCCGTAATGATTTGATTGTCAATCTTTACAATTATACGGTCTAAAGAAGTTTGTTGGGCTTTTGTGTGTATATATAAGGTACACATAAGCAGGCATAAGATTATTTTTTTCATTGGTTGTTGGTTTATTTTTCAACCACCCCTAACCCCTCCTTGAAAAGGAGTGGAACAAAACTCGCATCCTTCCTAAGGAGGGGTTGGGGGTGGTTATTTTATTTCAAAATCTTTATTTTTGAGTGCTTTTTGGTAAAGTTCTTCTTCTAGTTTTCTAAGTGCGTCAGTGCGGCGTTGCATAATAAGCATTGCTTTTATTTTTTCTTCTACAAACACAAGTGGCGCAGGTTGGTTGGCATTTTTGAAGGTTTTTATTTTCAAAAAGTACGTTCCTGTACTATCCGAAATTTCTTTAAATCTGTTGTTACGTACAAAATTTGTTTTATCTGTGATTTGTTCTAACGGAGAATTTTTTACAAGTTCCTCAAAATCAACCCAAGTGGTGTCTTCTATCTTAAACATTGAGGCGTTGGCAATACAAGCATTTTTTAGGAGCAACAAATCTTCATTTTTATCAGAAAGCATTAGTTTTTTGATATTTTCTTTTTCTACTGATTTTGTAGGAATTTTAGCAAAATATGCTTGAACAATATTTTGTTTGAGCATAAATTCATCTTCATTTTTGCTATAAAAGTCGTTTATTTCTGCCTGTGAAATGTTTTCTTTAATATTTTTTTTGAGATAATTTTTCTCAAAACTGTATCTAAAAAGCGACTGTCTATAATCTTCTACTTGTTTTTCTATGTTTTTTTCATCTTCTGGACTAATTTCTTTTGTGTTGAGCAAAAAAACTTCATTTCTTATCCAGCTTTCAATATAATTTTTGGTTACTTCTGCGCTATCTTTTTTGGTGATTTTGCCTGTCAAAATCTCTTTTAAATCAGATAAATAAAGATTTTTATCTTTTACGCTGGCAACTATTTTATCTGTTTTTTTTTCTTTGGAACAAGCAACAAAAATAATGCAAAAAAGCAAAAGTAAGGTTATTTTAAGGAAATTGTTTGGCATTTTGAAAATGAAAATTTTTATTTTACTGGGAAAAAGTTTATGCTAAAGCACAATCAAAGGCATATTAAAACGTCCATCTGTTATTGTGATTTTTTTACCTGTGCGTTTTTCTTCAATATTAAATGAAAAAGTGCCAGCAACAATCTTATTAGTTATATCTAATTTTGTAACAATGACTTTACCAGTAGAAATATAATAATCAGTATCACTAGAAGTATGATCTCTAAAGTCCAATACATTATAGTAAGCAAACCAACTCAAACTGGGACTTGGAAAATTATACTCCCCCACACCTTTTACATCGTGCGTAAATACTTGGAACATTTCTTTTATTTCATTTCCATTTTCTAACTCATCTAAGTAAATATGAGCAATTATTATCAAACTCCCATTTGCTTGTGAATATGCTATCTGAGGATTAGGGTTAGGATCTCGTATCCGAGATGTTACTCCATGAGGTAACCAAAGTTTTCCATTTATCATAAAGCTAAAAGTTTCAGGATTAGCTTCTGGATTGACTGTTGTTTTGCACCCAGAAAACATAGTAAATAAGCAAAAAGAAAGTAGTAATATTTTACTACTTTGAATGAGGGTTTTCTGTAACATAAATTTATTGTTTAAATTATTAAATATCATATTTTATATCTCGTGTGTCGTGTGTGAAGAAATACGCATAATTAGAACATAATTCTAAATATTTTTTAAGACGTTTTGTTACTCACTCATCAAGCAAAATTTTCATTCAGAATATTGGTTGAGCTTTCAATTAATTTGTTGATGTTAAATATGATGTAATACACTGTATATCAAATGATTATAGTCATATTTTGTGCAAAAGGTATATTTTAAAATAATATTAAAAGCAGTATTTGTTGGTATTTCCTAACTGTTTAGGTAACTAATTTTACACAATATGTTTGTAGAGACGTTGCTTGCAACGTCTTTGCGTAGAAAATTGTATTTAGTTCCCTACAAGAATAATCCTTTCATCTAGTAGTTTAGACGTTGCAAGCAACGTCTCTACAAAAAATACATAATACTTTTTGCAAAAGATAACACTTAAATTATTTGATTATCAAGCTATTATACATTATTTCTTATCAACAAATTAATTTTTGGGACATTTCAAGCAGGCGTACCACTTGGCTTTTAGAAACACCTTCAAAGTCATCAAGAAAAACATCAATAGATTCTCCTGTTTCTAAATAATCAAAAAGATTTTTTATAGGAACTCTTGTACCAAAAAATACAGGTGTTCCACCTAAAATATCTTTATCTATATTTATTACTTGTATGTCCATAACTGTAAATTTCTTGTGTTTATTGAAGTCAGGTGGAAACACCTGACTTCACAGGAATGTGTTTGTATTGCTCCCCTTCGGGGCTGGGGGCTAAACTTTCGCTAATTCATTTTTTAGCTTAATAATGATGTCAATGGCAAAAGCATCAACTTTATTTAGTTCTGATAAATACCAAGAAGTCCAATCAAACAAATAAATTAAATATAAACTTTGCTCCAAAAAACTCTCACCCAAAGGCAAAATATCAACTACATTAGCCGCTTTTGCTTTCCAAATAGGCTCACAAATGCCCATACGTACACGTACACGCTCATTGTCAAACGAACTTTTTACAAGTGCAACAGCATTATTTTTGTATTGTGCTGCATTTCCTTCCCAACCAACAAGCTCATTGTGGTTCATTTCTGGCAGGATATTATGGTGCAAAAGTTGCTTAGAATTTTCGTTGATTTGTTGTTGCAGACGTGTTACAACAGCTGCAAACCTACTATCAGAATACACAAAAGGCATTTTTTCAAAAAAACTTTCTGCTAATTTTTTTGCTGTATTTTTAAGGTTATTTTCTTCTGAAATAAGCAAACTCACACTTTTATGCAAATCAGGCACAAACGCATCAGAAATCATTTTATAATTTTTCAAAACATATAACAACTGTACAAAAGAATACGCTAAAAAAGCACGAGGACAAGGTGCTTCATTAGGAATTTGGACATAATCAAAACCTTTTTCTTTTGCAAGTTCTAATAATTTCCCGCCTGCAGTAATAAAGGCTATTTTAGGGTTTCGTATTAGTGCTTTTTCTACTACTGCAAGCGTTTCTTCTGTATTTCCAGAGAAAGAAGAGGCAATAAAAAGTGTATTTTCATCTACAAAATTAGGCAAATCATAATTTTTTGTGATGATAAAAGGTACTTTTAGCTCATTTCCTATGATGCTTTCTACAATGTTTGCGCCAATGCCAGAGCCACCAAGTCCAGCCACAACAATATTTTTAATTTCTTTATTTGGTGCATTAAGTGTTTGACTTTCACCAATTTGGATAGCTTTTTTTAGTTGCGTTATAAATCCTTCTATCAAAGATAACATCATAAAAAGTTGTGAGTTATGAGTTGTGAGTTGTGAGTTTAATACAAAACACGCTTCTATTAAATTTTAATTGAATTATAGGTTAAAAATAAAGTGCAAAGATAACAAAAATCTTACAGTTAAACAAGAATTGTTTTAGCCCTAAATCCCACACATAACACAAGGGGACTTTAATACAGTTGTTTTCTCGTAACAATGTATTAAAGTCCCCTTTGGGGATTTAGGGGCTGTCTTTTATTTTTGCAATTTAAAAACTGATTTTGTGCCGTCAGGATTGAGGCGTGTCATTTGATAAGGGCGGTAATTACCATTTTCTTCTTCTGATGTACCTATCCAAAATTTAAAAATGCCTTTTGCTTTTTCAAATTTAAAATAAATACTACGAGCATTTTCTTTAAGTTTTGGTTTTGCAGAGCCATCACCAAAATCTCCGTGCATATCATATTTTTCAGTATCTACAATCATTTCCTTCTTAGAAAATTTAGGTGTTTCGTACATAAAAATATTATCTGTATAATAAACTTTCTCTACTAGCTTTTTGCCTTCGTGTACATATACGTATGTTATAGGCACACGAGGAGCTTCCACAACGGCATCATACGCCCATTGTGCCACTTTTTGCTCTCCACTAACATAATACATTGTACCCTGTCCTTGTTTCATTCCGTTCTGCCACTCACCTTTATAAATATCTCCATTAGAATAAAAATACTCTCCAAAGCCTTCTCTTGTACCATTTAGCCATTTTCCTTCATAACGGTCTCCATTACTCCAAGTACATTTTCCTTGTCCAGTTTCTTTGTCATTTTGCCATTCTCCATCATATTTTGTACCATCTTTCCAAGTACAAACGCCTTTTCCGTGTCGTTCATTATTTTTCCATTCACCTTCATAAATGGTTTCGTTTTCATAATGAAAAGTGCCTGTTCCGTTGGTACAGTTTCCTTTTTTACATTGTGCTGATGCTACAGATATACTCAAAAACATTGATATAGCCAAGATAAGGCTATTTTTGATTAGATTATTTTGAAAGATTTTCATAGAAAATTATTACTAAAAAGTTGTTAAAGGACTATTGTACGTTTTTTCAAATATAAGCAAAAAATATACCTAATCAATTATGAATTGTGAATTGTGAATTATGAATGAATACAAGATATTGATAATCAATAAATTAAAATTTTATGGATAACTTCAAAACTATATTTTTCGTACTTCAAACTCGTACTTCGTACCTCAAACCTCGTACCTCAAAAATCACCATTTCCTGCTTCCCAGCACCAATTTTGTGGCTAAAAGCATCAAAAAAATCACGCTCAAAAAATAAATAATATCTCTAGAATCAATAAGCCCTTTGCTAAGTGAGCTATAATGATAATCTATGCCTAATTGCATCACAAAGTAAGAAAAATCAGTAGTATTATTGATATTTGCTATTGCTGTAAAGCCATAATAAATCAAAAAACAAAGGAAAACTGCCAAAATAAAAGAAATAATTTGGTCTTTGGAGATAGATGATGCAAAAATTCCAATAGCTGTAAATATAGCTCCTAAGAGTGCAAGCCCAATATATGACCCCATAATGCCTGCATAATCCATATTACTAGCAAAAATAATTTCATTTGCCTTATTTTTGACCTCCACCATAGACAAATAACGCACCGTAAAATAGTACAGAATAGTTGGAATAAGGGCAAAAACGACCAAAATCCAACTTGCAAAATATTTTCCTAAGATAATATTCCAGTCTGTGAGTGGACGTGTGAGCAAAAGTTCCATTGTACCAGTCTTTTTTTCCTCCGCAAAAGTCCGCATAGTGATAGCAGGAATAAGAAACATAAAAATATAAGGTGCAACAGAAAAAAGTGTATCAAGATTAGCAAAACCGCCATCAAGCACATTCGTATCAGGGAAAAGCCACACCATAAGCCCCATAGCAATCAGAAAAACTGCTATCACAATGTAGGCTATCAATGAGCCAAGAAAAGTATTAATTTCTTTAAAAAAAATGGTTAGCATCTTTTTGAAGTGTAGCCCCTAACCCCAAAGGGGAACAAAGGCAGTTAAATATGAAATATTATTTTACTTTTTTCTGTTTTTGAGATTTTACTTACAGATTATGTCAAAATGAGTATTTTCAAAATGATAATTTTCTGTAATAACTTGTTGATTTTCAGCGTGATTTAGCTGATAACCCAAGCTAATCAATAATGTTACCAACTCTTTAGCTGATGAGTTTTGTTTTTTCAGAAGATTATCACTTAACTCTATGAAAAGTAATGGTTTATATTTTTTTAGCGTTTCTTGTCCACCCCTTATTACGTTGGTTTCAAAGCCTTCTACATCAATTTTAATCAAATCAACCCCAAGAATATTATTTTGTAGCACAAAACTATCTAATGGAATTGCGCTTACTTCTTGCATACCCGTTTGCAAATACTTACTCATAGATATTCCCCCACTATTATTATTGCTTGGAAGACTAAAAAACAGTTTTTCTTCTTTATCTGAAATAGCAATATTATTCAAAGTAATATTAGTAAAGTTATTCAAACTAATATTACTTTTTGCTCGCTCGTGGAGATAGGGAACTGGCTCAAAACCGTAATTTAGACCATTTTTATTGATTTTAGCAAAATTCAGCAAAGTTTCACCAATATTTGTCCCTATATCCAAAATAGTCATTTTAGGACTAATTAAGTTATATAAGATTTCTCTTGGTTCAGTCTTCACTCCAAAATAAATGATGTATTCCATATAATCACTAATATCTAGCTTGAATTTTATGCCCTTTCTAGTTGCTAAACGCAAAGAAGGCGTTTCATATTGTTTGTTGTTTGGCAACAATTTGACCCAAAAGCTATTTTCAGGTTTATCTTGTGTTTTTTGTACTATCCAATTTTCAAGAAAACTAATCTTGAAAATTTGTCTAAAAAAGTTAAAAACAGTTAATTTTAATGATTGCATTTTTAGGAGATTTTTTAGAAACTATTTTATATAATTTAGCAACTCACAATTTTTGTTGCTTGTGAAGACACAAACAACTGCATTTGTTGCTTGTAAAGATACAAACAACGGCACTTGTTGCTTGTGAAGACACAAACAACGGCACTTTTAGCATTTTATTGAAATTTTCAATAACATCAACTAATTGCAGAAACCTACTTATATTTTATTACCTTAAAATAATATGTTTACTTGACATTTTGTAGTCTTTATTCCCCTTTGGGGGTTAGGGGGCTTTTACAAAAATACATCTTTAATGTCGCAGGTAGAAACCTTGCCTATGCTGTCAAAATTAAGTTTTACCCATTCTTGCGCTGCTTTTTTGCCCTTTTCTTTGAGCATTTTCAAAAACTCCCAATCTGCGTTGAGCTTGCTAGAAGCAGTCATTCCTGCCATTATTTCTTGTGGGTTGATATGATGAATAAGGATTTTGTGTTCTCCACCATCACCAATACCAAAACCCAAAGCTAGTAAACGTTGCAACATATTTACCCTACGCATCTCGTGCATAAGGCTTGTGTTAAAGCTCAAGGTATTTATTCTGTCCCTGATTTCGTCTGCAGTTTGTGGTATTTTCTCAATTTCAATAGGATTTATTTGTATGAGCAATACGTCAGTGGATTGTGCATTGTCAATAAGTGGGAAAATAGGCGGATTTCCCATATAACCACCGTCCCAGTAGGCTTCACCATCAATTTCAACTGCTTTAAACAAGAACGGCAAACAAGCAGATGCCATTACGGCATCAACAGAGATGTTTTTTGTATCAAAAACTTTGGCTCTTCCTGTGCGTACATTGGTGGCGCAAACAAATAATTTATTTTCTTTTGTGTATTTAAGTTCTTCAAAATCAATCATTTCCAACAATACATCACGCAAAGGATTATAGTCAGTTGGATTAAATTGATAAGGAGAAAAAAGCATTGTATAAAAGTCAAACATCTGATAAACAGGTGAATAACCTAATTTTGAACTACTAGAATTTTTGTCTATGGCACTTGGTTGCAATACAGAAAAATTTTGTTGTGTAGAAATACGTTTCCAAAACTTTGCGAGCAAGTCAATAGCTCCTTTTCTGCCGTTTTTGAGCATTCCGTAAGAGAAAATAGTGGCGTTCATTGCGCCTGCGCTTGTGCCACAAAGTCCGTCAATTTTTATTCTTTCATCTTCCAAAAGTGCCTCCATTACGCCCCACGTAAATGCGCCGTGTGAGCCACCGCCTTGCAATGCTAAATCTAGGATTTTTGGTATCATTTTTGATAAGTTGTTTGTGAAGTTTTATAAAATCAGATAGAATAAGATAAAGAATGATTTTCATTCAAATAAAGCACAAATATAATTTTTTTTATTGATTATCTTTATTTTTATTCTATTTTTGCAACTGACTTTCTATGTTTTTCGTTTAAAAACATCAATCCTAACAATCATTATTTAATTATTATTGTAACAATTACCCAAAATCAAATGAAAAAAATAACATTACTATTAGCAATCTTTGCTTGCACGTATGCCAATGCACAAGACAAAAAGCCTGTGGAGGTAGTAAAAACGCCAGTGCAAATCATTGAAGACACAACCACAGTAGATGTTGAAATACTCAAACTCAATGCAAAATTAAAAGTTACTGCCATACAAAAACTTGCCTCACAACAGATAGTAGGCGCACGCCTAACAGAAGCAAAGCATAATAAAGCCAAAAACCATTATCAAATCAGTTGGATTAAGGGGAATTTTGGTGGAAGAATACATTTTGATGAAACAAAACCAAATGTGTTTACTTATGTGCAGAATGCCACAGAAGTAGCAGAAAACGAAATCCCCGTGATTATTCCTGCAGATGTGCGCACACTTTTGAAAAAAGTTATTCCAAAAGCGGTTACTTACCAATGGTTGCGTAGAGACCTCGCCAACGGACACAAAAATTATTCAACGGACTTTTTGATAGATGGCGTTGATTTTTACTTTGGTTACAATGTATTTGGTGTAGAAAAACACATCACAATTAGAGCAAAAAGTAGTTCACTTATTGAATTTATTGAAGATGAAACTTTTACAAAAATATTGATTTTGACAACGCCAACAGCGGTTATCAATGCTAGCGACAAAATAGATGCCTACATTAAGGCTCAAAATTATGATGCGACAAAAGTACAATATACTGTTCACGCTCAAATTGCTAAAAAACCAACTTCTAAGCTCAATGATGAGAAATATGGAGAAATAAATCTTAATGTAACCGCTGATGTGAAAGGAAAAGAAAGACTTGTATTTCATTACAAACAAGCAACACCAGAAACAATCACAGAAACAAAAGCCGCTGAATAATGCGTTTAACTTTCCAAAAGTTGAAATTTTTAGGAAAGCCCTTTACAAACTCAAAAACTCCAAAATATTTTGGAGTTTTTTCATTTGTGGGAATTATGTAAGGAGTTATAGAAATATTGTAAATGTTTTAGTGTAAAACGTATTACCTTTGTGATGTAGTAAAGGTATTATTACAAAACATAGAATTCACAAATTTTTAATATATTATCCAAAAGTAAAATGAAAAAAATTACATCAATCCTCGTGTTTATCCTTAGTGTTGCTTTGGTACAAACACCACAAGCACAAGCGCAAACTGTTACTGGACAAACTAGTACTGTTCCAAGTGTACCAGGTGATGCTGAAAAGAAAGTAACAGTTGCTATCAGCGACCTAAATCAGAAACTCAAAAAAGCAGCAATGAGAAAAGTGCCTGGCGCAGAACTCATAGATGCAACCAACAACGTAACAGCTGGAACTTACGAAATAGGCTGGAAAAAAGGTAACATTGGTGGAAGACTTACCTATGACGAAATCAGAGAAGGCAAATACGAACTCGTAAGAAATGCTACAGAAGTAGCAGACAAAGAAATTCCAAGTATTATTCCTGCAAATGTAATCAGTTTGCTTACAAGCATTATCCCAAAAGCAAAACCAGTTAATTGGATTAGCAGAGAGTTTGCTAATGGTCGTATGGAATATGAAACGTATTTTACAATGGAAGAGAAAGATTTTTTCTTTAAATATGATGTTTTGAGAAGAGAAAGAAATATCATAATTCACTCAAAAACTGGTTCTATTGTAGAATATGTTGATGATGCAGCTTTCACTAATCTTTTGAATTTGTCTTCTTCAAATGCTATAAATAATGCTACGGATAAGATAAATAATTACATCAAAAACCAAAATTATGAAGTGAGCAGAACATTGTTTGTCATCAATGCACAATTACCAGACAGACGTTCTTCTAAATCAAGTAGTATGAGACAAGGCTCTATGGATATGGAAGTTACCGCAGATTTGAATGTAAAAGATACAGAAAAAGGAAAAAGATTGCTTTTTGGTTACAAACAATCTAACCCAGACAAAATTTCAGAAAAAGCTATTGTGGTTGCAGCAACTAAGTAATTGTGAATTTTTAATTATGAATTATGAATGAATACAAACTAGCACCTGCTAGTGTTTATAATCAGTTAATTATATATGTTTTTAACATAAATCTAATTAGAAAAACTCACTTAAAATAGTAAATAGTAAACAATAATTGAATATATGCACAAAATTCCCTCAATAGTTTAGGCTATTTGAGGGATTTTTTATTTCGGATTTTCCAAAAATCATAAAAATAAAATTAGTTTTACGTATATTTACGAAAAATATACTCAAAAAAATAATGAAAAAACTCCTATCTATTTGCTTTCTTTGGTGCTTTATAAGTGCATCTACAAATGCTCAAAGCACCTTTGCGCCTATCAATACAGATATTTCTCACCTTGTAGAACGCTACGAAATTAAATCTGGTGCGCTTTTCAATAAACAACATACGCATATAAAACCGTATCAGCGTAAAGCATTGGCACTTATGGCTGATACTCTACATAAAGATAGTTTGGTTTTGCTTTCTAAAACAGATAAATTTAATCTTCAGTATCTCCAAAATGATAATTGGGAATGGTCTGATACTGTAAATAATGCCAATAGTGATAGCAAAAAACCTTTTTTAAAGAAATTATACAAGAAAAAATCAGATTTTTTTCAGTTTCAAAATGATGCTTTTGATGTTCACGTTAGTCCTGTGGCGCAACTTTCAATAGGAAAAGATAGCAAATATAGTAGTTTCACGTACCTAAATACTCGTGGAATAGAACTTCGTGGAATGATAGACAGAAAAGTAGGTTTTTATGCTTATATCACTGATAATCAAGCTCGTTTTCCTTTGTATGTCCAACAACAAATAACGGCTATTGATGCAGTTCCAAATGAAGGTTATTACAAAGATGGAGACCGCCCAACGCCTGATAATGTGGATTTTATCACTGCAAGAGGCTATATTACTTTCAATGCTACAAAACATATTCAGGCGCAATTTGGTCACGACAGGAATTTTATAGGAAACGGACAACGCTCTATGATTTTGTCTGATTTTTCTAGTCCTTATTTATTTTTGAAAGTGAATACCAATATCTGGAAACTAAATTATCAAAATATATTTGCCCAGATGACCGCAGACGTACTTAATGCTGATGGTTTGCGTCCTAAAAAATATTTTGCTTTTCATCATTTGAGCGCAAATATTACCAAAAATTTTAATATTGGTTTGTTTGAATCTGTTGTTTTTGGGCGTGGAGATAGCCTTTCTGGAGGTAGTTTTGACTTTAATTATCTAAATCCATTGATTTTTTACCGTTCTGTGGAGCAAAATTTGGGTAGTCCTGACAATGCCATTGTTGGGCTGGATTTTAAATGGAATTTTAAGAGAAGTTTCTCGTTTTATGGGCAATTAGTTTTAGATGAATTTCGTATAAAAGATGTGATTGCAGGCAATGGCTGGTGGGGAAACAAACAAGCGTGGCAACTTGGCTTCAAATATATTGATGTTTTTGGACTGAAAAACCTTGATTTTCAGTTGGAAATGAACACAGCACGCCCATATACCTATACGCAAGACACAAAAATAAAATCTTATACCAATTATAATCAGGCACTTGCACACCCTTTGGGCGCAAATTTTAGAGAATTTATAAGTGTGTTGAGGTATCAGCCAATTCCACGTTTGACTATTGTAGGGAAAATCATTTATGCAAAAACAGGTGCAGATACCCCAAAAATAGTAGGAGTAACACCTACCACGACAAATTGGGGAACAAATTTGTTACTTTCTAATAAAAATATTGAACAAGAATATGGCAACACAATAGGGCAAGGCGTGGCACAAAAGCTACTTTTTGCTGATTTGACGCTTTCTTATCAACTAAAACATAATCTTTTTGTTGATTTCAAACAGGTTTTTAGGCGTATAGAAAGTGATTTGGAAGCAAATAAAACATCTATTTCTTTCACGCAACTAAGCATAAGGCTCAATATTGCATCACGTGTACACGAGTTTTAGAACTGTATTTTTGATTATCTTTGAGAGTAAAATAACCTATTCTAAAAAAGCCTTTCCAAACTTTGGAAAGGCTTTTTGTGTTATTCTTTTGTGTTATATTTTTCTCTTGCTTTGATTCTCCAAGGAGCGTCAATTTCCCAATTCCCTGCCATAATGCAACCATAAGGTATAATCTCATCTACAACTTCACCAAGCCCAAATTCTTTCATTTGTCTTTTGACCATTTCAGCATCTTTATAGGCACTTGGTAGTTCGGCAATATCAATATTATTTGAGAAAAAGCGTACATCTAAACCTTGCGTTTCCTCGTGAAATAACTGTTCAGCGGTTTTGTGGGCATTATTTCTTTTGTGCCTCGTGCGTGTGATATTGCGCCCTGCTCCGTGTGGCGCAAATCCCAAATTGTTGGCAGTTGTATTGCCTTTCACAATCAAAACGGGTTGGCTCATATTTAATGGTATCAGCCTTAATCCATTTCTACTATCAGGCACAAATTTATCATCTAAGGGCGTTGCGCCTTTGGCGTGATAAAATAAATCATTTTCTTTAAATACAAAATTATGTTCGTTCCAAAACCTATCCAATGGGTCAGTATTGAGCTTTTGGGCTGTTGCTTCGTGTATTGTTGTATGGTTTAGCTTCGTCCATTCTCTCACAAGTTGCAAAGCGTTCCAATATAATTGTCCTTCGTTTGTATCAAAAGGTATCCAAGCATTTGTTTCAGGGGTTTTAGGCGAAATTTCTTGTCTAAAATATTCTGCGGTTTTCATTCCTTGCTCATAAAGATTTGCGCCAAAACCTCTACTTCCGTGATGTGTTACCATCATTGTTTCACCAGTTTTCTTTGAAGTTCCTACAAACAAAAAGTGATTGCCATCACCTTGTGTTGCTAAATGTAATTTGGCAAAATTTAGGCTTTTAACTGCATTTAAGTACCTATTTTGCATTATTTTCTCTTCTAAATCTTTTGGGAGTGTAGAAAAATCATCTCGTCCCAGACCTCCAAAATGTGTAACAGAGTGCGCCATATCTAAAACTTTTTTGGGAGAAATCAGCCCGAAATTAGTCATCATCACAGAGCAACAAATATCTGCACTGTGCATAGCAGGGTGAATAGCGTTTTTAGCGACTACAATCCCACCAACAGGCATTAATCCTACTCCAACTGGGCAGGCATCAGGCATAATAGCACCACTTACAAAAGTAGGCGTTTTCATTAGTTCCTGCATTATATTTACCACATCTTGTATATTTTTAGCTTCCACTTCATTTTCTGCCGTCATATTCTGATAAAATGGAATAGGCGTTGTGTGTGGCTCAACTTTCTTTGGTCTGATGCTTTCTATATAGCTTTTGAGGTGTTCGCCACTTAAATTATTGGCATTGGCGTAATCAATAACCTCTCTAAACCATTTATTTGTCTTAAAACCTAAATTTATGATATCCTGTCCTGTAATCATTATTTTATTTATTTTGGGTTTAATCTTGAGGGAAATAAATACAAAAAACACAGTACGAAAACTCAAAATTTATTTTTATTTTCGTACTGTATTTGTTTTCTAATCCACTAAAAGTTTTGTAACGCTTGCGCTATTACTTGCCCATTTGCGGTCATAAACTTCATCAGCGGCATCAGTTTCTACTATTTCAAGGTTTTGCGCTTTTGCCTTGATGCTCAAAAGTTGTCCTATACTTAGTTTAGCATTTAGTTTGGAAAGCATATTTTCTATGTTTTTCGTGTCCAAATTACCTACTACTTGCCCTGCAAAAGGTAACTCTAACCACACAATTTCTGCTTTTTCAACATCTAAAACACCAAAAACCAAACCTTTTGAGGCATTTGTAGTAACACGTACTTGATGTTGCACACAAGAAGGGTCATAAGCCACACCTGTTTTTTGAGAGATTGTCATTGGATTTTTACTGTTCATCCAACCAATTACCAAATTAGGTGTTATAGCACCATTACTATATGCATTGCAGGTAAACGTAACATATTTTGCTTTTGCCTTTTGCAACTCTGGTACATTTATTTCAATGTATTCAGCAGTTCCTACTTTATCTGGAATATACTGTATATCTCCACTATGCTTACAACCTGTGGCAGTAAGTTGAGAAAAAGAGCAAAAACCTGTTCCACCATTACTGTACGCAATATAACAACTCAAATCCATATCCAAATGTTGTGCTGGAAGACCAGTTCCCCATTGCATAAACAAACGTACTGTATCACCTTCCACTGTAAAACGTGTTCCCATCAGTGCAGAGGGCAAATCTTGCACACTTTCACTTCTATCACCAATAGCAACTGGCATTTTGAACAAAGATGGCTCAATGAAAATAGTTTTATTATCATTTGGGATAGCAGAAAAACGTTTTTCCATAGCCAAAAGACACAAATTTTCTACTTCTTCTTTCATTCCTTCAAGTTGCACTTCATTATACAAAGAAATCAACGTATTTGCAGGAATACTTTTTGCAATACCTCCAAGCGGTTTTACAGTACGGTTGTTGTGGCTAAAATAGTTATTTGCATACATATTTAGCGTAAAAACCAATCTAGCAGGTACTTTGTCAATGATTTCTGCAAAAGCAGCCGTAGTTTCTTCTGCACCAAACCACAACATATTAGCAAAAAGTGAGCGTGCAAACAGTCCTGGACGTTGTTTTAAGAACTTAAATGTCGTTTGCGCATCAGCTTTCAAACGGTAGTAGTTCACACGTCCTTGCCATACATCATAATCTTCTTTATAAAAAATGTCCAAAAGTGCTTTCAATTTCTCAAAACCTGTTTTTTTACTGTATTCAGCCAAACGCAAAGCACGTATGAAACGTACCCACATACCACGTTTTGGGTGCATAGTTTCTGCCATTTTTTCGTTATCAATAGACAAATTATTCAACCATTTTGCCACCATAGCGCAGGTTTTGCGGTCATATTTCAGTTTTAGGCTTTTTGTAGCATCAAGTTTTGCTTTTGCGGTTTCTGTTGTACTTGTTGCTGCAAAAAAAGTAACACGTTTTGCATTATTTTTTGCTCTTTTTGCAATGGTTTTAGGCTCAATTATTTGCAAAAAACCTGTTTTTTTGTACCACAAATAGCGCAAAATATCTGTAGGAGAAGTAAACAAAGCTTGTGCTTTTTCTGCATCAGTTTCCACCAAAATATCAATCACTGCCATTAAAGTTTCCTTCATAGCAATATTTACAGTTGCACCTGCATTTGTAGGCAAAGGCAAATTTGTTAATAAAATCTTCAAACTATCCATTTGCGTAGCATCTAAAGCAGTTTTTGAAGCTAATAAATCAGCAAAAAACTGGTTTGTTTCTGTTTCTGTCCAAAGTTCTAAGACTTTTAGTTTACTTCCTTGTCCAAAAGTCTCAATTTTACCTGCCTCAAAGAGCGTTCCACAAAATGGGCAACCATTATAGCGGTGCAAGGGAAAAGTATTTGGTGGAATAGTGTGTCCACATTCCAATTTTGTACCTTTTCCATTAAAAATGTTCGTCAAAAAAGTCAAAATATGGTCTGTTAGGTTTTCACCAGTAGGCGTGTCCCAACCTTTTACAAGTGGTGTCCAATTTTTATTTACGCCCATTACTTCACGGAATTTGTCTAGCAAATCTCCTTGAAATTTGGGTGTAGCATTGTTAAGAGCCTTTAAAAGCTCCTCTGAAACAGCAAAACCAAGTTTTGCAAGATTAGCTATAAGCACAGAAGTAGTGCCACGCAAAGCCATTAAATCATTTTTTATCTCCATTTTAGGGATAAAAACCGCTTGCTGACGCAAAGCCACATTCATTAGATTTTTCATTGTTTTTTTTATTTAAAATGAGATAATTGATATACTATTTTTCAAAAAAAGAGAAGTAAGCATATCTTGACCTTGTTTTTTAAGTACGAAGTTTGAGATACGAGGTACGAAAAACTTTGTAATTAAGGTTAAAATCAGGTAATTTTATTGTTTTGGTTCATTAACAGTGAGTTGCCTTGCGGCTAGGAGTAAACAATAATTGACCTTAATTTTGTAAAATAGACAGGAATTGAACCTGTACTTTCAGCCCCCAATTTTGAAGTAAGTATTTATTGACCAAATAAATGATAAGCTAAATACTAAAACGCTGACGTGCTACCGTTATACCACTATTTTATTTGCAAAGCGGGCAGGATTTGAACCTGCGACCTACGGGTTAAGAATGTGAAGTAAGTAATAATTGTCCTCTATGAATAAAGAAAATTTTATAACTAACAATCCCGTTGCATTAACCACTCTGCTACCGCTTTGACATCAGGAACAAGGTAATTGAGCAAGTTTTTTTTCGTGGAAGGAAGTGCCTTGCGGCTAGAAGTAACTTACGCTTGACCTCGTTTCTGATGATGCAAAGTAATTACCTTAGTACGCAACCAGCTTGCGTAGTTAAAAATATTTTTACAAAAAAGACAATATATTTCGTAACTTATTGATTATCAAAGAGATTATTTTTTAATATTTTTATAAAAACTGTGACTCTTCACGAATAGTCACTGACTATTCGTGAAGAGTCTTTAATTGGAATGATTTTTGAAATAAAAATTTTAATCTAACAAATAATTCTATAAATTTACGTTAGTAATCATTTTCTCAATCAAAAACAATTATGAAAGAAAACTTAAATCTCCAAAAAACCTTAATACTACGTTTTTGCGTGTGTTTTTTTGTGTTTTTTTGTGCTAATTTTACTCAAAAAACGGTAGCACAAGTCGTTTGTACAGAAAGAATGCCCACAAGTATTGATGGTGTGAAAACGAAAACAGCAGGGCAAACTGCAAAATTCTGGAAAAATGGGCAAACTATTACTATCAAATTTCTTGCAGGAAGCCCTTTTGTGCGTGGAAAAGTCCAGCAATATGCAAGTGAATGGCTCAAATATGCCAATCTGAAATTTGAATTTGTGGCAGATGACGCACCTGCAATAGTTAGAATAGATTTTCAACAAGGTGGCTCATACTCCTATCTTGGAATAGATAATTTATCTATTCCTGCTACAGACCACACTATGAACTATGGTTGGCTGACTGACCAAAGTGCAGAACAAGAATTTAGTAGGGTTGTGGTACACGAGTTTGGTCACATGTTGGGGCTTATACACGAGCAGGCGCACCCAGACGTAGAAATTCCTTGGGACAAAGAAAAAGTTTATGCTTATTATGCTAAACAAGGTTGGGACAGGCAAAAAGTTGATAGCCAAGTTTTTTACCGTTATAGCCACGAAGTAACGCAATATAGTGCTTACGACAAACTTTCTATTATGCACTATGCCGTTCCAAAAGAGCATACTATTGGCGGTTTTGAGATAAAATGGAATACCGTTTTGTCTGAAACTGATAAGGCTTTTATTGCCCGCATTTATCCAAAAGGAAATACCCCAACTGTTACAAATCCTACTACTGGTGGTGGCACAACTGGTACAAATGGCGGTACAACTGCCTCAGGCGAGATTTTGCCAAGAAATCTAGCAACAGGTTGGTATGGTATTCCCTTTCCAAAAATTGATGCTGCCGTAAATTATCCAAATGGACAAACCTATATGTTTTATGGTAGTGAATACATACGTTGGGATTATAATGAAGAAGCATATCTTACGCCAAAATCTATTTCAGAAGGCTGGAAAGGCGTTAATTTTAGTAAAATTGATGCTGCAATTTATTGGGAAAGTACACAAAAAATTTATTTTTTTAGTGGTGATGAATATGTGAGGTATGATATTGCAGAGGAAAAAGTGGATAGAGGTTTTCCTATGAAAATCAAGTCAGGTTGGTCAGGAATGGAAGAATTTGGAAAGATTGATGCTGCTTTTCCTTGGAAAGACAAAGTTTATTTTTTTAGTGGTAATAAGTATGTTCGTTTTAGTTTTACAGATAACAGAATTGATGAAGGCTATCCAAAAAACATCAATAAAACTACTTGGAAAGGCATTAATTTTGATAAAATTGATGCAACACTCGTTTGGAAATCTCCTATTATATATTTTTTCAAAGGAAACCAATATTACCGCTTTGATATGAACAAAGATAGTACGTTTTAAGTAATTGTGAATTTTTAATTGTGAATGAATACAAAATGCTAGTAATCAGTTAATTATATATCATTTTAGCATTATCATAACATAAACTAATTAGAGAAACCTAGTTAGCACAAAAGAGGTGTAGAACAAGTTGTATTTTGTAGGGGCTGAGCTTGTCCACAGTAATATTAATTTCTCGTTTGGGTGGCATAAATGCCACCGCTTTACATAAAGAAATACATTATTTTATGACCTTTTTATGGTTTTGATGTATAGAAGTGGCATTTATGCCACTCTCGTAGAGCAAACATTGATAAAAATTAACATTGTTGGGGCTTGCTCAGCCCCCTAAATCTTAAGTTACTGTAAATTATTCGTTGCAATTTTTGGGAAAAACGTTTGGTGGGGACACCAAACGTGGGTTATAACATTGTTTGGTGTCCTCACCAAACAACAAGACACTATTTTACAACGGAACTTTTATAGCAACAATTATTACATAATTTTGTATCATTTTTACAAATGCTACTGTTTTCTTGCGAAATTCAGCAAGAAGCAATGTACTCACTAATGGATCAGTTTAGAAAGTACGGAATGACTGATATGAGCGCATTTGGAGATATGAAAGATATTGTAAGTAACTACTTGCGAGCAGAAGAGGGCAAAAATTTC
>JANYGM010000470.1 GCA_025362415.1 bacterium | reverse complement strand
AAATCTAATTTTTTGAAAGCTATAAAGTTGTTAAAAGAAGGCGTGGCAGGTGTTGGACTTAAAAAGCATATTTTAGAGAATTTAGGTGGTTTTGATAACATTTTTTTCAAAGGAAATAACACTAATAATGCTACAAAAAAGTCTTCTATTATTATTGAATACAAACTTGACAGCAAAAAAATAACTAATGCTAATTATGGTTTTAGGTTTATTGATGACATTATTTATCAAATTACTATTACGAAATCTCCTAGTTTTTCAAATTTTTATATTCAAGAAAAAATAACCAATGATAAAGGGTTTGTTTATCTTGATTTTTCCAATGGAAATGGAACACTTAATGAAAAAGTACAAACAGATAGCAATAAAACGAGTTTAGTTAAATATAATGATTACGACCCGCAAGAGCTTGTTTTAAAAGAAATATCAGATACAGATAGGTATTTTACGCTCACAACTATCAAAAAAGCCATTAAAGATATAATGGTTTATGATTATTTTGATACTACGCCAAAAAGCCCTATTCGTAAACCAATGCTTTCCACGTCAGAAAAAAGGTTGTTTGCTGATGGTACAAACTTACCACAAATCCTAAATACTATCAAAATCAACCATAAAACAGCATACCGTAAGATTATTGAAAAACTGAATGATGTAAATGCCAATTTTATGGGTTTTGATTTTAATATGATAGGTGGAAATATTGAACTTATGTTGGAGGAAAATGGGCTTGATAGTGCCATTCACGTAAGTAATATTTCTGATGGAACTTTGCGTTATTTGTGCTTGCTTGCTATTTTATATAATCCTGAGCGAGGAAATTTTATTTGCATAGATGAGCCAGAAGTGGGTTTGCACCCAGATATGCTACTTAACGTGGCAAATGCTATCAAAGACGCATCAGAAAATACTACTATGATTATTTCTACTCATTCTGAAAATTTGCTGAATTATTTTGAGATTGAAAATGTAAGAGTTTTTGAAAAAGATGAGGATAATGCTACAGATATTATTTCATATAAAAAAGAGCAGTTTAGTGATTGGTATGACGTGTTTTTTTTAGGGAAAATGTGGCGAAATGGAGACTTTGGAGGGCTACGTTATGGCAGCTAAGAAAGTTATTTTATTTATAGAAGGAGAATCAAATAGCTCAAATGGTGATTTAAGTCAAGGTTTTACCAAATTATTAGAACAAAAACTAAAGGGAAAATTACCTAAAATCATACTTGGAGATGGGAAAGGGCAAACCATCAATAAGTTTCTAACTAATCAACGTGAAGCAGATTTATTTTTGCTATTAGTTGATTTGGATAAGCCAGAGGACACTATTGAAGCTGATTTGGAAGAAAATAATTTGCTTGATGACAAAGAAAACGTATTTTATATGATACAAGAAATGGAATGTTGGTTTTTGTCGCAACCCAATATTTTAGATGATTATTATGGTTTGGATAACAAGAAAAAGCAGATTTCGGAGAAATTGCCACAGAAAAAAGCAACTGAATTTTCCGAACCTGACAAAATAATGAAAAATCTTACCAAAGATACCAAAAAAGGACAATATCACAAAATAAAACACGCTGTTGAACTTCTAAAACGCTTAGATGCAACACAATTAGAAAAAGATTTTGCTGACTTTGAAAAACTTATCAATAAATTAAAATATAACTAAAATATAATAACAATAAAATAAAAAATGTTAAGAACTAACAACTGCGGTGAATTAAGAATGGCGCATATAGGCGCACAAGCAACACTTTGTGGCTGGGTACAGACAATAAGGGACAAAGGTGGCATTATTTGGATAGATTTGCGTGATAGATATGGCGTTACGCAACTTATCTTAGAAGAAGGAAAAACAGATGAAAAAAGTATCCAAATAGCACGACAATTAGGGCGTGAATTTGTCGTAAAAGCAACTGGAAATATTGCTGAACGTAGCGCAAAAAATGATAAAATGCCTACTGGCGACATTGAAATAAGAGTTTCTAGCCTGCAAATTCTTAATACATCTGAAGTGCCACCATTTAAAATTGAAGATGAAACAGATGGCGGTGACGAAATCCGTATGAAATACCGCTACCTAGATTTGCGCAGGAATATTGTTCGCAAAAACCTAGAATTACGCCACAAAATGGCACGCTTTACTCGTAATTATTTGGATAATTTGGATTTTATTGAGGTAGAAACGCCTGTTTTGATTAAATCTACCCCAGAAGGTGCAAGGGATTTTGTAGTGCCTAGTCGTATGAATGAAGGACAATTTTATGCCTTACCGCAATCTCCGCAGACTTTTAAGCAACTTTTGATGGTGGCGGGTTTTGATAAATACTACCAAATTGTGAAATGTTTTCGTGATGAGGATTTGCGTGCAGACCGTCAGCCCGAGTTTACACAAATAGACTGTGAAATGTCCTTTATTGAGCAAGAAGACATTTTAAATACCTTTGAAGGGCTTACAAAGCATCTTTTTAAGCAAATTAAAAACCTTGATTTGGCTGATTTTCCTCGTATGACCTACGCAGAGGCTATGCGCACCTACGGAAACGACAAACCAGATACACGTTTTGAAATGAAATTTGTAGAACTAAAATCTAATGAAATAGTATTAAGAACATCAGAAAAACACATTTCTAACCTTGTGGGTGATACTTTTCCTGTTTTTAATGATGCTGAAATGGTGGTAGGAATTTGTGCAAAAAATGCAGCAAATTACACACGCAAACAATTAGACGAACTCACAGAATTTGTCAAAAAACCGCAAATTGGCGCAAAAGGATTGGTTTATGTACGTTATAATGAAGATGGAACGCTTAAATCTTCTGTTGATAAATTCTTTTCGGAAGATGTTTTGAAAAATTGGGCAGAAAAAATGAATGCTCAGAAAGGTGATTTAATGCTTATTTTGTCAGGTGAGGCAAATAAAGTACGCAAACAATTAAGTGAGTTGCGTTTGGAGATGGGCAGTCAGTTGGGACTTAGAGATAAAAACACGTTTTCAACGCTTTGGGTAATAGATTTTCCTTTGCTTGATTGGGACGAGGAAAGCAAGCGTTTTCACGCAATGCACCACCCTTTTACTTCTCCAAAACCAGAAGATTTGGAACTTTTGCAAACAAATCCTGCTCTGGTGCGTGCAAATGCTTATGATTTGGTCATCAATGGTGTTGAGGTTGGCGGTGGTTCTATTCGTATTTTTGATAAGGATTTGCAGGCAAAAATGTTTGCTTTATTGGGTTTCAGCAAAGAAGATGCAGAAAGTCAGTTTGGATTTTTGATGAATGCTTTTAAATATGGTGCGCCTCCTCACGGTGGTATTGCTTTTGGTTTTGATAGATTATGTTCTCTTTTTGGTGGTGCGGATAGTATCAGAGATTTTATTGCATTCCCTAAAAACAATGCTGGACGTGATGTAATGATAGATTCTCCTTCTGTTATTTCTGATGAACAACTCAAGGAACTTAGTATTTTGGTGAAGAAAAATTAGTGAGATTTTCAACACAAATATAAAATTTAATGCCACAGATACACAGATAAATACAGCAATAAACTAGACAACGACATTACAAATTAGTAGGCTTTATTTTGAGACGCAGGGTATAAAACCCTGCGCTACTGATTTTAAAACATATTTTTAGCCAAAAGTCAGTAACGTGGGGTTTTATACCCCACGAATACAAACATATAATGTCGCTATCAAAACATCTGTGCATTTGTGGCAATTATACTTAAACATAGGATTTACACAACATTTACAAGTTCAATAATGCATTCAAATTCTTGTTTGTTTAATAAATGCCAACTTGATAGCCTTTCGTAAGAAGTCTATTATTTCTTTGTGGGGTCAATAATAATGCCACCAAAAAGCATTTCTCCTATTTGGAAAGATACTTTAATACACTTCTTGGGAGTTTGTGGTATTTAGGTTTTTATAAAATCATTGAAAAATAATGAAAGAAATTTTTATACTTGGTGGTGCAAATGGCTCTGGAAAATCAACTTTTGCAGTTGATTTGATAGAACAAACAAACTATTTTTTCTTAAACGCTGATGAAATTGAGAAAGAATTAGATGAGCCAAAAACAAATGCAGCATCTGTAAAAGCGGGTAGAATGTTTTTTGATAAGATTTATGAACTTATCAAAGATGAAGTTAGTTTTATTGTGGAAAGCACTTTGTCTGGAAAATCTCTGCTTAATATTGTCAAAAAAGCAAAAGAAAATAACTACAATATTTCAATTATTTATGTTTATTTGGATAGCGCAGAAACGTGCATTAAGCGTATCAAAGCTAGAGTACAAAAAGGTGGGCATTTTATTCCTGATGATATTGTAAGGCGTAGGTACTATAGAAGTTTGCATAATTTTTGGTATAGATACAAAGATTTGGCAGATGACTGGAAAATGTATTATAATGCAAGTGTTGTTATAGAGGCTGTAGCTACAGGTGGTGGCATAGATGACGCATCTGTTACTAATTGGGAGTATTTTGAAATTTTTAACCAAAATTTAGATAAATATGAAAGAGATTAAAGAAGTCAAAGAATTTGACAATATAGAGAGATACAAATTTTCCGTAAGAATGGACTTAATAGCAAAAAAAGCAGTCCGCAGGGCAAAAGAAGAGAACCGCAGACTAGGCGTGCCTAATGTTTTTTCAGAAAATGGGATAATCTACTACGAACTTAACGGAGAAATAACCACAAAAAGCCCTTTTGAAGACGACAAATAGTAAAATGGTTTTATAAATAGCTTTCCCAATCTTTAAAATACTAAAGATTTAGAGAAATTGTTAAAAAAAATATAAATATTTTTATCAATATGTTAAAACCCCCAGAAATTCTTTATTTGGAAGAAACTTATGGCTTTACACTTATAGAAACTAAAAAACTTGGTGATATTTTAGGAACTCATTGGCAGGCAAGAAACAATTATTTGCTTGATGATATGCAAAAAGTGATAGGGCTAAATGTAGGACATAATAAAATCTCTGATATTTCTTTTCTTAAATATTTACCCAATTTAGTGAGTTTAAACGTGCGTGCAAACAAAATTTTTAAAGTTAATATTCTAAGTTACCTGCCATATCTAAAAAAATTGGACTTGAGCCATAATAAAATCTCTGATATTTCTTTTCTTAAATATTTACCCAATTTAACTACTTTGGATTTAGCAGGTAACAAAAGTTTTTTTAATATTTCTTTTTTAAATGATTTGTCAAATTTGACAAGTTTAAGTTTGGCTTGTGAAAAAATTTCTACTATTTCTTTTCTAAAAAGAATGAGAAATTTGACAAGTTTGGACTTGGGCATTAACAAAATCTCTGATATTTCTGTTTTGGAAGATTTGGAAAAAATAACTTATTTAAATTTATATTCAAATAATATCTCAGACATTTTCTTTTTGAAAGAGTTAGATAAATTGACAACTTTGGTTATGGATCATAATAATATTTCTGATATTTCATTTTTAAAAAAACTACAGAATTTAACATACCTGGGTTTGGGTCATAATAATATTTCAGAACTTTCACTAGAAATGCTCAATCATTTTCCACTATTAGAACAGCTTAGTATATCACATAATCCCATCAAAAATATTCCTCAAGAAATTATAAATAGCTATATTGGTCTTTCAGGTGTACGTGAGTACCTAGAAAGCCACAAATAAAAAAATAACTTACATATTAGCAAGTTCCAAAACACGTTCAAATTCTTGTTTTGTAACTGTCGTAACAGATAAACGGCTTTGTTTGACCAAAAGCATTTCTTTTAAAATCTCGTCAGCCTTAATAAATGCCAATGTAATAGGTTTTTTGAGTGTTTCAACTGGTACAACGTCCACGCCAACCCATTCTATTTTGTCTGTTTCAGCTGCTGTATCATCTTTATAGGCTTCTGTAAGGACTTTTGCTACTCCTACAATTTCTTTTCCTTCATTGCTATGATAAAAAAGCAATAAATCATCTTTTTTCATCAGTTTGAGATTGTTTTTTGCTTGATGATTGCGTACTCCGCTCCAAAAAGTTTGTTTTTCCTGCAAAAACGTATCCCAAGAATACACAGAAGGCTCTGATTTAATAAGAAAATATTGCATTTTTTTGAATTGTGAATTTTAAATTGTGAATGAATACAAATGTATTTTTATGCAATTATAATCAAAACTTACATAATATCCTACTAAACATTCCTGAGCCGTAGCTTTTGGTTTTGTTGGCACTCCACAGGCAGATATACCTCTCGTAACCATAACTACCGCAGTAGCAGCAGATTGTATTTCGGAAAATGTATTAAAGTCTAGCGGACTGTCATATTTTATAGAAAATAGGTCAAAAAATATATTTCGCTCTGCTGGAACTTTAATACAAATACAATGATTTTACTATAAAACTAGCTCTTGCTAGTGCCGTTCCTCTGGAACTAATACAGATTTTTCCGAAATCCTTCCCGTTTGCAGTATAAAAACACACCTCCATTTCTTACTTTTTAAATTTAGTTATGAAATTAAAAAATAAAATAGCCATTGTAACAGGTGGCGCACAGGGGCTTGGCGAGGCTATTGTGATGCGTCTTGCTCACGAGGGCGCACACGTAATTATCTGGGATTTACAGACTGAAAAAGCACAAAATCTTGCAAAAACCCTTAATAATGAAGGATTTTCTGTTGAGGTAATGGAAAATATTGATATTATTTCTCTTGATTCTGTAGAAGATGCTGCAAAAAACATTATCAAAAAGCATAAAACAATAGATATTTTGGTGAATAATGCAGGCATTATTCGTGATGCATCTATGAAAAAAATGACTCTAGAACAATGGCAAAGCGTGATTGATGTTAATTTGAATGCTGTTTTTTGTTGTACAAAAGCAGTTTTGCCTGCAATGATAACACAAAACAACGGCAAAATAGTAAATATCTCATCTGTGGTGGGCATTTATGGTAATTTTGGACAAAGCAATTACGTTGCTAGCAAATCCGCTATCATTGGACTTACCAAAACGTGGGCAAGAGAACTAGGCAAAAATGGTATAAATGTCAATGCTATTGCGCCAGGTGCAATAGACACGCCTATTTTGGCAACTGTTCCCACAGAAATAAAAGCACAATTTGTAGCTAAAATAGCTGTTGGGCGCATTGGGCAACCAGAAGATATTGCTAATACTTGCTTTTTTTTGGTATCAGAAGAGGCTAGTTTTATCACAGGACAGACAATTACTGTAGATGGCGGAGCGTATTTAGGCTAAATAATTGTGAATTTTTAATTATGAATTGTGAATGAATGTACTACCTCAACTATTTTCCGTAAAATTCTTACAGAATTATCTTATTGATAATTAACATTTTATACATTTTTATGAAGGTGGATTTAAAATATTCTTAAAATATTTTAAAAAAAGTGTTAAAATATTTTGCAGGTAAGAAATATTTTTATACCTTTGCAACTGAAATCAAATAGTGATTATCAAATAAGTCAAATAAGTAGTTTATTCTATTCATTAAGAATAAATAAATCACAGACTTTAGTAAGGGGATGTACCAGAGCGGCCAAATGGGACAGACTGTAAATCTGTTTGCGCAAGCATACGGTGGTTCGAATCCACCCGTCCCCACAAAAATCTTTAAAGCACCAACTTTTCAGATTTAAAACTGGTGAGATTAGTTTTTATATTTTTAGTTTGAAATAACATATATTTTAAGTAATAAAAGTAAAGACTAAAGTCAAAATCAGTTCAATAAGCGAAAGTAGCTCAGTTGGTAGAGCGACAGCCTTCCAAGCTGTAGGTCGCGGGTTCGAGCCTCGTCTTTCGCTCTTTTTAGTAAGTGTTTATGGTATTGCGCAGGCATTTTGCCATATCAGCCGACGTAGCTCAGGGGTAGAGTACTTCCATGGTAAGGAAGGGGTCGTGGGTTCAATTCCCACTGTTGGCTCTAGGCTGTGGATAGTTGCTAAAATAATCAGAATAATTGTTACAAACATTTTAAACGAGGTTTCTCAAATCAAATATGGCAAAAGAAAATTTTGACCGCTCAAAACCACACGTAAACATTGGTACTATTGGTCACGTGGATCATGGTAAAACTACTTTGACTGCAGCTATTACTTCTGTATTATCTACACAAGGTTCTACTAAAAAAACAGACTTCTCTGCTATTGATAATGCACCAGAAGAAAAAGAACGTGGTATTACAATCAATACTGCACACGTTGAATACGAAACAAAAAACCGCCACTACGCACACGTTGATTGCCCAGGTCACGCAGATTACGTGAAAAACATGGTAACAGGTGCTGCTCAAATGGACGGAGCTATTATAGTGGTTGCTGCGACTGATGGTCCTATGCCACAAACTCGTGAACACATCTTGCTTGCTCGTCAGGTAGGTGTTCCTCAACTTGTTGTTTTTATGAACAAAGTTGATATGGTTGAAGATGAAGAGCTTTTGGAATTAGTTGAAATGGAAATCCGTGAACTACTTTCTTTCTATAAATTTGATGGTGATAATATTCCAGTTATTCGTGGTTCTGCGCTTGGTGGTTTGAATGGTGAGCCAAAATGGGTAGAAACAATCAATCAGTTGATGGAAGCAGTAGATAGCTACATTCCAATTCCTCCACGTATCACTGATAAAGATTTCTTGATGCCAGTTGAAGATGTGTTCTCTATTACAGGTCGTGGTACAGTTGCTACAGGTCGTATTGAAAGCGGTATTATCAACTCTGGTGAGCCAGTTGAAATCTTAGGTATGGGTGCTGAAGGTCTTAAATCTGTTGTAACAGGTGTTGAGATGTTCCGTAAAATCCTAGACAGAGGTGAAGCAGGTGATAACGTAGGTCTATTGTTACGTGGTATTGACAAAGCACAAATCCGTAGAGGAATGGTAATTTGCAAGCCAGGTTCTGTAAAGCCTCACTCTCACTTTAAAGCTGAAGTTTACGTTTTGTCAAAAGAAGAAGGTGGTCGTCATACACCATTCTTTAACAAATACCGTCCACAGTTTTACTTGCGTACAACAGACGTAACAGGTGAAATTATGTTGCCAGAAGGAACTGACATGGTTATGCCAGGCGACAACTTGACAATTGATGTAACATTACTTGCAAAGGTAGCAATGGACGTAGGTCTTCGTTTCGCTATCCGTGAAGGTGGTCGTACAGTAGGTGCAGGTCAAATCACAGAAATTTTGCCAGAGAAAGTATAGTTTTTCTTGGTCAATATAGATAAAAAAAGCACATCTCCTTACAGAGGTGTGCTTTTTTGTTTGTTGTTCCCACGTTCCACGTGGGGTTATGATTGTTAAACCCTTTCAGGGTTTTAATACAAATATCATTTCATTATCATAAATATGCTGTTCCTCTGGAACTAATACAAAACTTAATATTTTCTCTAAAAAATTTTCAAAATTCTTGTGAAGTCAGGCGTTTCCACCTGATTTCAATAAATACCCAAAATCTTTCAAAATGGTTTATTTTATTATTGGCGTTTGCCTTTCAGTTAGTTTGTTTGTAATCTTTCGTGGCTTTAATCAGTTCAAAATCAATATGTTGCAGGCTATTGTAAGCAATTATTTTGTTTGTATCCTTACTGGCTTTATTTTTATTGGTGATTTTAACGTAATTTCTAAAATTTCATTAGACAAAACTTGGGTACAAATAGCCTTAGGAATGGGGTTTGTGTTTATTTCTACTTTTTATCTGATGGGCTACACTGCCCAAAAAGTGAGCGTTACGGCATCTTCTTTGTCCTCAAAAATTTCGCTCATCATTCCTGTACTTTTTAGTTTGCTTTATCTCAACACAACACAAGATTTTGGTATGTTTAGGTATGTTGGTTTGATACTGGTTTTTGGTGCTATTATACTAACTTCTATCAAGAAAAAAAATGCAGAAAGTGTTAATCAAAATGATAATCAAAATAATAATCAGCAACAAATAAATGCCTCTATCAGTCCTAAACAGGCTTTTTTGCTTTCTTTTTTGGTATTTGTTTTGAGCGGTTTTATTGATTTGATGATGAACCTTGTCAATACAAAATTTATTACGGATAATACTGAAAAAGCACTTTTTACAATAGTTATTTTTTCTGTGGCAGCAGTCATTGGTATTGTTATTCTTCTTATCAAAAAAGAAAAATTTGAACTAAAAAGCCTAATTGGTGGCGTTGTTTTGGGTGTTCCAAACTTTTTTTCTATTTATTTTATGTTTCGTGCTTTGGATAGTTTTGGTGGAAATGGTGCAATTTTCTTTCCTTTGTTCAATATAAGCGTGATAATTGTTTCATCTGTGGCATCTATTATTATTTTCAGAGAAAAACTAAATAAATTCAATATTATTGGTTTACTTATGGCGGTGCTTGCTATTATTTTTATCTCTTTTGATGAATTGAAAGCATTTTTTGGGTAAAAAATACTTTTTATATTAAAATAAAAAGAAGACTTCGCTTAAAGCGAAGTCTTCTTTAAATCATTGTAAATTCGTAATGGCTTTACTGTTTTATACAACTTTAAAACATCAAAAACCTTATTTACGTCTTCTGTGTGGTGTTTTGCGTACAACAGTTTTATGTGCTTTCACATTTCCACGTTTGGCTTGTTTGACAATAACCGTTTTATGTCCTCTGTTTTTGTGTACAATAATGGTAGTGGTACGTCTTCTTGGCATATAAATATTTCTTGCATTGACAACTCTAAAAGTCTGCGTAGGGCGGTAAAATGACCTATATGGAGTAACTCTTGTATAAAACACGCCATATCTCATTGGTCTCCAAGGTCTCCAATAGCTAGGATATGCGCCCCAACGGTATGGAGAACTCCAAACTACATATCTAGGTGCATACATATAACGTACACAAGACCAACCCCACACATTCACAATGAGCCTAGTAATTTTCACCTCTGAAACATTAGGACCTTTAGATTTTCCTGACTTTTCATCTACCTCAAAAGGCTCTATAATAGTATTTTTGGCATAAAGTTCGTCATCTCCTATTATTTGAAGTGTTGCTTCTTCCTTACCTGTTTTTTCTATACCAATAGTAGCAATATCCTGTTTTTCGTTATCTTTTAGGTACGTACTAAGTACAACTGCGTGAGTATCATTATCTTTGATACTTTCCACACTGATATAATCAGTGTTTCCGTCATTGTTCAAATCAAGATTATTGACGTTGTTACTTTCATCATTAAGTAATTTTTCAAATTCTTCCAAAGAATTTGCTTTTTTGAAAAGTACGAGTGCACCTTCCAAACTAAAATTATCTCCACTTACTTGCGTAGCATCATCTTTTTCTTCATCTTTTACATTTTGTGCAAAAGTTATTGTTGTTGTAAAACCAATTACAAGCAACAATGCAGCTATTTTTTTCATATTCTTTTGTGTTAATTTTTTATTGTTTTTATTGAAATTTTGTATTTCTGAAATTTAGAGTTTATATTTTGGAAAAGGTTTAAAGATTTTGAAAAAGATTTTCAAAATTCAAATTAAAAAAAATAACTACACAACAAAAAACATGTAATTCGTAATTGATAATTGATGTTACGCAGGACAAACCAAAATAAACATTTGTATTAGAATGTAGGGGCTGGGCTTGCCCCCAGTAATGTTAATTTCTAAAAAAGTGCTATACTTTGTGTTGTCGGGTGTTTCCACCCGACAACAAATATAGCTTTTAAATACCAGTTTTTGGAGAAAATAAAACGTAAAAATCATTATTTTCTCCAAAATGAAAA
>JANYGM010000451.1 GCA_025362415.1 bacterium | reverse complement strand
AAAGCCTATAAATATCTTGACAAAACGACAATAAAAGTTCAGGATTTTAGGAGTGAAGAGGATACACCAGAACAACAAGCTATTTTTAAGGAATGGCTTGGATAATAAAATATTATTCATATCTCAAATTATCAGCAGGATTATATTGTGTGGCTTTTTTGGCAGGATAAAAACCTGCTAAAAGCCCTACAAGCAAACAAACCATAAATGGGAAAATAATTGCTAGTGGTGTGATAATTGTCAGAATATCAGCAAAATAGGCAATCAGTTTGCTTGACAACAAACCTAAAAATACTCCTCCAAAACCTCCAATAAAGCAAATACAAATTGCTTCTATTAAAAATTGCATCAAAATATCTGTTTTTTTTGCGCCACAAGTCATTCTAATGCCTATTTCTCGTGTGCGTTCCACCACAGATGCCAACATAATATTGGCAATTCCAATGCCTCCCACAACCAGCGCAATACCTGCAATAATGCCCAAAACCACCCTCAAAAGTGATTGAGTACGTTGTTGTTGTCTGATTAGTTCTTCTGGAATAATTACTTTAAAGTCGGTTTGTTTTTGATGACTACGTCTCAAAATCCGTCCAATAATTTCAGCAGTTTTTACAATTTGCTGATTATCATTTACTTGAACTATTAGCCTATCTATTTGGTGATAGTTTTGGGGCTGATTTGAAGAAGAGTTTTCATTATGATTTGTGGCTTCTATGCTTAAGGGAGTAGTTTTTCCTCTATTTTGATAAGACAACAAAAAACTACGAATAGGCACATAGATATCCAAATTATAATTTCTGATACCAAGCTCCGAAATAGGATTTTTTTCTATAATTCTTTGCTCCAGCACGCCTACAACACATAAAAGTTTATTACCACATTTTATGTATTTGCCTAGACTATTTTCTGCGCCAAAAAGTTTAGCTTCCAAATGTTGTCCAATAATGCAAACATCATCAATAGGAGATGAAAACGCTACATTAAACTTCCTCCCTTTGATAATATTAAAGTTAGAAATCTTAAAAAAATCATCTTCAACGCCTATTAGTGTCGTTTTTAGTTGTTTTTGATGATAAAAAACGCTTGTTTCTAGTAGTACCTCTGGGCTAATATGATGCTCGTTGGGTAATATTTTGCGTATTATTTCTGCATCTTTCAGGCTCAAACCATTAGAAATATTGCGTATTTGTGTATTGTTGTTTTTTAAAGAATTTTCTTGTTGATTAGTTTGCTGATTATTTTGTTGGTTTCCATTGACTAGATTAGGCACAACAAGAATATTATTTGTACCAATAAGCTCCATTTGGTTGATAAAAGCCTGCTCTGTTCCTTTATTGATAGCGAGCATTGCAACGAGTGATGCCGTACCCAAAAACACACCCAAAGCAGACATAAATGCTCTAAAACGGTTTTCTTGCAACGCATCTAGAGCAATAAAAAAATTGGTTTGGAAGCTATTTAGGAATGAATTTTTAATGATAAGTAATTGTGAATTTTGATATGTTTTGCACGCTGATAACACAGATTTTACAGATAAACACAGATTTTTAATCCGTAAAAATCAACCTAATCCGTGTCATCTGTGTGCTTTTTGGAAGTATGGTAAAGCAACTAAATAGGTTCAACGTAATTCGTAATTTTTAATTCGTAATTGATTTTATTGGTACAAATGTTTTGGTATTTGGATTTTGTGGACTTGATAAGAAAACCTCATCATCTACGTCCAAACCTTGCAAAATAATGGCTTCTATTTCATTGGTTTTTCCCACCAAAACTTGTTTTTTAAGGATATTTCGTCCATCTTTTACAAAAACATACACAATACCTTGTGTATCACTATGCAAAGCCTCCAACGGAATAGTTTTTACGTTTTTCATTTCCTCACAAACAATGGTACAATTTGTAGTCATTGTGGGGCGCAGAAGAGATTGCGTTTTAGCATTTGTATTGATGAGTTCTATTTTTACCTCAAAAACTTTTGCTTCAGAATGTGGTCTTTGCTCACCAATAGTGGCAATTTGCATTATTTTTCCTTCAATTTTCTGGTCTGGCAAAGCATCAATACTAACACGTACTTTTTGCCCAACTAAAATTTTACTAATATCAATCTCACTCACATAAGTACGAGCTACCAGCACAGACATATCAGGCAAAGTAGCTACACAAGCGTCCCAAGCACTTACTTGACTGCCAACTGTTTTTTTCTGACCATTCCATTCACGCTGATAAATTACCATTCCGCTTGCAGGCGCACGTATGGTAAAATTATCCATCAAACTCATTAGGGTTGTTTGTTTGTAATCTTCTTCTAGGAGCATTGCAGCTACATCAGACATTTTTCCGTAGGCTTGTTGTTGTCTGATTTTATACACAGAAACGGCTTGCTGATGGCTTTCTTTTGCTTTTTTTAGGTCAAATTCTGCTTGTTGAATAGCAATAGGTGTTTCATACTTAACATTTTTTAGTTGGGTTTCTTTTTCTTTAACAAGGAAAAGACGAGAAATAACCTCATCTCTTTCCAAACGTAGATTTAAAGAAGTGTCCAATCTGTTTTGGCTAAGTAAATTGCGCATTTTCTGGATTTCTACTTCTGAAATACGGAGTTTTTCTGCTATTTCTGATTTATCCAAAGAAGCAACATAATCATTTTCTTTTACAATAGTGCCTTCTGGCACTAAGTCAGCTATTTTTACTTGAAAAATACGAGCCTCACGCAAGGCATCAGGAGCATTGATTTTGACAGAACTTTTTGCCTCTAACTCACCAGTTGCAGTTACGACAATCTCAAAATCACCTTTTCGTACTCCCACAAGAATATCCGTATCTCGTATTCCACCACTTCTATACCAATAAGAAAGTAGGAAAAATACAAAAATTGAACCTGAAGTAATATAAATGATGCGTTTGTTCACTCTTTATTTTGTTTTGTTGAATGAAGACAAATATAGAAAAATATAAATTATAGAAAAACATAAATCAAAAAATTAAAGACTGTTTTCTATTTTTGATAATTCAAATTTACACAAAAACGTTCAGAAAAGCAAGCACCATTGAGAATTCGCTGGACTCTATTGAGAATTCGCTAGAAAAAGTGATATTTAGCTTAGATTTTCCAAATTTTGAAGATTTGGAAAA
>JANYGM010000425.1 GCA_025362415.1 bacterium | reverse complement strand
AACGACATAACTAATTTGTTGTTCTTTTTCTTAGTGGTGGACTGTTTCAAGGGGAAAAAGCAAGGCAATTAGAAGAAGAGGCTGCTATCAAATTTATTAAAAATAATGTGACATAATTCAACCTTGTTGATTGTCCACATTTTTAAACTTGTCCTAATTACTAAAAAAAACAGTCTATAACTTTGCAGTTATAGACTGTTTTTAGTGATTATGAAAAGTTATAAAGTAGGAACAACTGTTTTAGTTTCAGTATTAGCTACTTTGACTCCGTTTGAATGTCCATTGCTAGTATTTGTAGGCATATCTACACCATTACTTGCTATAATTGGTGTTTTTTGCTTTAATCCTTTCATACGAGCATACAACAAATACATAGCAGGTACAAGCACTAGCGTAAGGAATGTCGCAAATGCTAAACCAAATATCATAGTCCAAGACAACGGACCCCAAAACGCTACACTATCTCCCCCAAAATAAATATGAGGATTTAGTTCTGTGAACAGCGTTACAAAATCCATATTAAGACCTACCGCAAGTGGCACAAGTCCAAGTATAGTAGCGGTAGCCGTAAGTATTACAGGAGTCATACGAGTTCGTCCTGCTTCAATAATAGCCTCTTTGATGTCCATACCTTGCTCAATCAACATATCAGTAAACTCTACCATCAAAATACCATTACGTACCACAATACCAGAAAGTGCAACTATCCCAATACCTGTCATAATAATAGAGATATTCATACCAAATAAGGCAATACCTAATAAAACTCCTGTAACACTAAATAAAATCTCACTAAGAATAATAATAGGCTTTCCAAAAGAATTGAATTGCAATACTAAAATCATAAAGATAAGTCCCAAAGCAGTAAGACCCGCACCACCTAAGAAAGTTCCCGTTTCTTTTTGCTGCTCTTGTTCTCCACCCATTTTAATAGTTATTGTTTCAGGCTTTTGAAACATAGGTAATGCTTCTGTTATTTGTCCAACTATCTCATTTGCATTGAAACCTGTGATTACTCCTGATGATAAAGTAATAATACGTTTTCCATTCTTACGTTTAATTCCTCCAAAAGTATTATCATATTTCATATCAGCTACCGCAGACACAGGAACTTGACGCAAAACTCCACCTTTATTCATATCTCTAAACGTCATCTTATGGTTCAAAAGCGCAGCAATATTATCTCTTTGGTCTTTCTGATAACGTAGTTGAATAGGATAGTCATCTTTGTCATCTTTGTACTTAGAAACTTCCTTACCAAAAACTGCAGTACGCATTTCTGCACCTATTTGTGCCGTAAAAAGCCCTTCTCTATTGGCTCTCTCTATTGATTAGAATAGAAAGCTGTGGGCTATTCGTCTGAACATCTGAACGCAAATCTTCAATACCCTTAATATTTAAAGAATCAACATACTTTTTGAATTTCTTGCCCGTTGCCACAAGTTCATCTAAATCATCTCCTTGAATTTCTACTGCTATTGGCGCACCAACAGGGGTCCTCCAGATTCTTGGTCAACAGATACCTCAATACCAGGTATTCCTTGCAAAGCAGTACGTACTTCTTCTAAATAAGAACGTGTATTTACGCCATTTCTTCTACCAAACTCTACAAAAGCAACAGAAACTTTCCCTTTGTTAGGTGATGGGCTTCTATCATTTTGGTCTGCACTTGCGCCTATTGTAGCGTTAGAGATAATACTTTCTACTAATGGATTTTTCTTACCATTTTTATGAATCACATTAGTAATTCTTTTTTCTACAAGGCTTGTCAATGAGTCTGTATAGGCTTGGTCTGTTCCAATAGGTAATGTAATAAATGTATTGACGAAGTTAGGGTCTGCTTTTGGAAAGAAATCTATTCTAGGTTTAGCTATTCCTATCAAAACAAAGCTAAAAACTAACAAAAACATTGTTTCAACTAAAAATAAAACAGGTTTATATCCTTCTAAGACCTAAGTGATAATTTTTTTGTAAACATTTTGTACAGCAAGGTTGTTAGTAAAAGGTACAGCTTTTTGAAAGGCAAATGCAAGCACCGTCTCTTGATGTTTTATTAAGCGGTTTAGTAAATTTCTACTTTTGGTTTGTTTTGGTTTGTTTCTAACTTTTATTTGGCAAGCAGGCTCTTCTTTGTTTGCTTGTTCACATATAAGGGCGTATTTTGCCCTCCAGATAGCTATTTCTTCAATATCTGTGATGTTTGTAGTGCCTTTG
>JANYGM010000411.1 GCA_025362415.1 bacterium | reverse complement strand
AGCCCCCTAACCCCCAAAGGGGGCTTTAAAGACAAATAATTAAATCTTAAAAATGCCCTTGAAATGTATTGCTCCCCTTCGGGGCTGGGGGCTAAATCAAATAATTATGAATACTTCTAATAACGAGCTTCTGAATAGAATGTCCTTAATCAAGGACGAAACACAAGATAATCAAAATACTGCTACAAAAATAGGGCAAATGCTTATTGATTTTTTGGATAGTACCATTATCAAAGGCAAAGACAAAAGTCAAAATCCGAGTAATTCCCAGCCTAATTTGTGGTTTTTGACACAATCAGACCGCTTTAAAATGGTAATGGATTTGATTGTTTCTGGTTACCTCAAACGTAATAGGTTGTACCTTACGGAAAATGGCACTATTGAATTATCTTCAAACCTTGAAAAACTAAACGCACCAGCCACAACGCAAGGTGAACTTCAAGAAAAACGCTCAATAACCACTATTACACCAGACCAAAATAAAAATTATACCGTATCAATGCGTGTAGTAGAGGGCGGTTTGCAGAAAAATACTTGTGAAACCAGCATAGGAACAAGTGAGGAGAGTTATTTTGAAGTAGATATTTTTCACGGCTATAGTTATAATCCTGCCACTTTTGAATACAGCGTAATAGAAAAGTATTCAAATTTCAAGGTTTTAGCTGATGCACTTGTATTTTTGATTAGTGGGCAACCCTGCATCAACGTGAATCCAGAGGGCATTTTTCAAAATCCTTCATTTGTGCCACAATTTGCACAGGCTGGGTGGGTAGCTCCCTATCAACACGTAAAAAATAGGGTGATAAGGCTTCCTTATGCCACCTTGCCTACATTAGATTGTGCTTTTTATAATTCAACAATGTTTCATTTAGATTTTATTGTGGGTGGTGACCCAAATAAGGTGCTTATTGAAAATTTGGCAGATGGTGCAGAAATTATAGTTTTTTTCAAACTAAGAGTTGATGGTGGCGCACTTGGTTTTTTAGGAGGATTTTACAGCTATTTTAATATCCCAAACCTCACAAATCTTACTGCCAACAACGAACTTGATGGCGGTATTATAAGCAGTGCAACAGTTCAAAGAACCTTTAAACTAAATGGAAAATGTCTTTATAATTATCCCAGTACAGGTAAAAACGCTATTTTGTGGGAAGTTTTTGAGTTCCCAAATCCAATAGTATAAAGCTAGCACTTGCTAGAACTGCAATTTTAGGGATAAGAATAAAAACCTGCTTGTTTTACGAGCAGGCTTTTTTGTTTAATTCGTTTCTGGGCATTCTTTGCCAAAAAGTTTTTCCCAAAGTCCCCAATCTTTTTTCTTTTGGTCCGCAAGTGGCACAATGAAATAACGGGTACGGTCAACGACCACACTTTCTAATTTGCAATCATTAGAATTGATATAAGCAAATACTATGCGTGTGGTTACACCTATGGAGTTGGTTTTCCTGTTGGGAAAATGCAAGGCAAGTGAGGCAACACTTTTTAATTCTTCAGTATTTATCAGCATAAAGATAGGTTTTTAATTGAAAGCCCAAAGTACGTAAATATTTTACATAAAAACAAGTTTTTAGAGAAAATATTTTATTTTGTATTGGGACTTTTATCTATGCTTTCAAAAAGCCGTATTCATATACTTTTGGCTCTATTTTCTTGGCTAAAACTTTGAGGCTATTTCTCAAACTTGCAATAAGTAACGAATACTCTTCGTTGGTGCTTTTATTATTCATTTTTCCTGTGGCATTTCTGCCCTGAAAATGCTCTCTAATATCATATAAAGAAGCATTTACATTACAATTAGGCTCTTTATGATAATATTTCCAAAGCTCCCTGCCTGCATCAAAAACAGCCTTAGCTTCATCAGAAAATACTAATTCTGTTCTTTGTACTTCATTTTCAGCAAATAAAAGATTATTTTTCTCTTGTTTTATTTTGCCTTTGATGAACTGTGTCATAAAATTACTTTCCATTTTCTCTTGTGCATTTATTTCTTGCTCTGTAAATGGTATAAAGTGGTTTACGCCATCTTTTGAGGTAATTTTATTTTGACTGTGAAATAAAGTATAAGCTAAACAATCATTCTGAAAGATGCCATCAGTTTGCCAGCCATCATTTGGAAATAAAAACTGGTCACGGTCATTTAGCCAAGTAGGTTCTATCACTTGACGAACTGTAAAATACGTACAACCGTAAAATATATTATTTTTTGTGTAAGCCCAAAAATTAAAATGTTCAATTCCTTTCTCCAAAGATAAATACATTTGATTGTTATGTTGAAAATCAGGTGAAGGATTGCCCATATAAGCAAGATGCTCACTACTGCCATTATCATACAATTTTATCCACTTATTTATACTTTGGGGTAAATCTCCATAAAAATGCTTTATACCAGTTTGCGTAGTATCATTATTTCCAAAAATTTCACACTTTATTTCTTTTATATTTTCTTTCACGTTCAAATCCCACATAGTAAAACCTATAGGAAAAGCACCTTTTACATTGTCAAAGCTATCAGCACGCACCACAAAGCCACCTAAAAATTTTGCAAGAAAAAAGTCACGAAACTTAATAAAATTCGTCCCTGATACAAATTTTAAGGTAGAAAATTGCGCAAGTTTTACGTTTGGGATTTTATCATAAATCCTTGCCATAAATAACGCAAAAATTTCATTAGATGCGCCATTGATTTTTGCTCTATAAATTTCCCTCAAATTGCTATCTTTTGCAACTCCAGCCTTATTTTTCCCTGTTCCTGTAACGGTTTTGGCACTTGTTGCCTCCGCATAAGGCGGATTTATGTACATTACAAGTTTTTTTCTTTTTTCTGGGTCATTGATAATATTTTGCAAAGATTGTGGCAACTTCGTAAAATCATCATTCAAAAAATCAAACTGAAAACATTGCTTTTCTAGCAAATTTGCACCGTTTTTTATACGGTCGTGTATTACATCTATATCTTGTCTGTCAAGTGTAGAAGCATAAATATGGTATTTGTTGGTTAGTCCAGCAAGCAAATTTCCTGTTCCTGCGGCACAATCCCAAATATAATAATCATCTTGCCAGTCTGTTCCTAGCACGTCTGTAAGGTATTTTTGAGAGAGTTCCACCCAAATTTGAGGCGTAAAAAAACTGCCTTTTCTTTCTCTAACGTCTTGTGGCACGAGCAAATCTCTGCGTTCCACGATATAATCCCAATATTCCTCTTTTGGTGGGCGGTCATATCTATTCCAAAATTGCGTATGCGCTTTTTGTTTGTCGTTGAATTTAGCAGTTTTTGAAGTAAAAAGTTTTGATGCATCAATAGTCTTATCCAGTTCGTAGTGCGTGGTTTTCAGCAACACAAATAAACTATCTTTTAGGCTTTCATTTTCAGCAGAAAGCAAATCAGCGAGATAAAAATCACCATCAATAATATTTATTTTTTTGACAATGTCCCAATCAATCTCAATAGTAGGTTTTACAACTTGTAGCCATTTGTTGTAAATGACCATAAAATTATTTTTATCAATTTTAATTTTAGAAGTGCCAGACTTTCCAGCAATAAAATTGTCGTTGATAAAAGTTTTTATTTCTTTGTGGTCATTATCAAAGAAATAAAGCAAAGAATTTTTATCAATGGTCTGGGTTACCTTGTCTAAAAGTAGCTTAAATTCTTTAGTTTCGTAGTTGGAGGGCGTTACATTCCAATTAAAATCATTGATATAAAAAATATCGTGAATGTCGTTGTAATGAATAAAAGCTATTTTTTCTGCATCAAAAGCCCCTAAATATGCAGGAGGCAGGCTTTTATCAAAAGTACGAGCCTTTCCAATAGTTAGGATAAGTTGTACGAGAGAATGATGAATGTTTGATTTACCTTTTTTGGCTTCTGCCCATAGCAAAGATTCTAATTCTAGCCCCCCAACCCCCAAAGGGGGAGTTAATGCAATACTATTGTTTGAAATAGTAACGCAAAAATCAATATTTCCCACAATTTTGGTGCAATCAAAATCAGGAAAATAATCTTGTGCAATTTTGTTTTTTAGTTCTTCTTCTCTGATATTTTGATAAGACATAAATTTTTAGTTTGTTTATTTTTTCAAAAATACAAAAAATATTAGTATTGCAATAATTTTGTAATGTTTTCGTTTACAATTTTTTACAAATTTGAGTAATTTTAGTTTTACATTTCTTTAGTTAATGGTAGATTGCAAAATAAAAAACACACCCAAATAGGTGTGTTTTTATACTAATTTTTTGAAAAATCAAGTTTTACAAAAAAATCTCTACCCTCAGCATAATGCAATAACTTCTTTTTATGAAAACGACCAATTATCATTGCTGGGTGTGTATTGAATTTAGTTGCAAATTCCTGAATACTTTTTAGCGTTAGTGGTATGGCTTTCAAAACTTCATTTTCTTGTTCATTAGAAAATGTCCATTTTATGGCAAAATCATCTGCTTCTTGTTCTTTTTGCATATCAGCATCTGAATACTCAATATCTTCTAAAAAAATATCTTTTTTGCCATGTAATAAAATATGCCCTGCCTCGTGGAAAAACGTAAACCAAAAACGGTCATTTTGCTTGTATCTTCCTGTTAATTGTATTACTGGATTGTCCCCTATCCAACGCGTTGCACCACTTAGAGGTGCTTTTTTAATGCAAGGAGTATAAACCACTTTTACACCACAAGCCAAACATATTTCTTGTAATTGTTCAAAAAAGTCATCTGGCTGATGAGCCATAATTGTTTTTATTTGTTCCAATGACTTTTTAAATTGTACTTCTGAATAATCACCACAAGACAATTTTCCAGCTTGTATTTCACCTTGACGTATCCAAGCAGAAACAGCGTGAGGAGCTTTTGTATGTGCCAATGAAATTCTGAATGCTACTTTAAGTTGCTGATTAAAAAAGTAATTTTCCCAAGCAGTTGGGGAACTTACTTTAAAAAAATTGAACAGCTCTACTACTTTTTCTTCTGTATTTGGTTGTGCATTTATCCAACCACATTTAACCATATCAGCAATAGGAAAACATTTTGCCCAATCTTTGGCATTATTTATTGTTACTGCTCTTTTTTCTCTAGCCTTGAACTCATCAAAGCTAGATTGTTTTTTTATCCAAAAACGTGCAGGTATTTTCAGTACGTTTTCAAAAATAACTGCCATTTCAGGTGTAATGGAGCTTTCACCTTTTATAATGGCTATGATTGTTTTTTCAGGTTTTCCTGCACGTACAGAAAATTCTTTGACTCCAATGTTTAACTCTTCTAACTTTTCTTCTAGAGTTTCCCCTGGATGAAAAGCTATGTCTAAATGAAATTCATTTACGGTTGCCATAAGAATTGATTTTTTAATGGTAATCTATTATTTCTATAATTTCAATACCCAATATCTCTGACCAAATATATTGACCGTCCTCATTGGTAGGTATTGGGCGTTCTTGTGGAGTAAAAATAAGACGGTAAGGGTAATCAAGGTCGCAAGCCCATTGTCCTTTTCTGTTAGTTGTAAGTTCGTGGAATCTGCCTGGCAAATCTCTTGCATCTTCTAAAGTATCTGCAAGGCGCAAATCAACCAACCGTTTCAGAAAAGTTGTTCCTCTTTTTTCGCCCAGTTTTTTCTTACACTTACTAGGGTTGCTGGCTAACTTTCCTAATTTCTTATCTTCAAATTTTATATCCATTGCAAAGGTAATCAATTTATTTTAATTTACACTATCTGTAAGCTATTTATTTTATACGAAAAACGAATAACATATTTAGTGGCTGATATAGTTTCCAAAAGTACAAAAAAAGTTCACATTACAAAATTATTGTAATACTTTTGAGATAAAAATAAAAACACTTAGACAAAAATAATTTCATTTATTTTGTCTAAGTGTTTGGTTATTAAGTATTTAAAAAAGTAATTTTACACTACCAAGCCAAATCACCTCTCACGTTCTCTACAAGTTCATTTTTTGCGTTGTCTTGGAGCAAAGTAATACTTGCCTCTATCATTTGAGGAAGAAAGTTCTTACCTGGAATAAACAACTTTTCTTTAAAACTTATCTTAGAAACTATCCAAGTCACATTTTTATACTGCGTTCCCCAAATTAAAAGCACATTAGGATATTTCCCTGTTGCTTCGTCCTGATAAGTGAGACTTTCCAACCACTTAGCCCGCATTTTAGCAGTTTCTCCTTTTTCATCATCAGCCATAATATCAATTTTAAAGGAAAGTTCTTTTGAGCCACCTGTAAAATGATGCCCTGCGTTGTTTTTCCCTACATTATTGATGTTAGCAATGCTTACTGTCCTTGATACGTTTAATTCGTCTGGCACGAATTGAACGGCTATTTTTTGTTGTGAACGCAAGTCAATAATCCATATTTGACCGTCTGTACTGGTGGCGGTGGGTTTTAATTTCTCTTCCAT
>JANYGM010000403.1 GCA_025362415.1 bacterium | reverse complement strand
TTATAAAAAGCAAAGAAGATTTTTCTTTTTACATAAAAGATTTTTTCTACTAAATTTTTTGGAATGAAATAATCCAAAATTATAGGAGAAACAAAGGCAAAATCAACACCAAAAATAGGCATATCTTGCTGAATATCAGCTTTTATATATTTACTAGAAAAAGAACAACATTTGTTTTCTTTTGATTTTTCTTCTGACTTATCTTCTGATTTTTTTTGTAGATTTTTTTTGCAACATTTATCTTCTATCTCGTTTTTATGCGCAGAAAAAAAATGAATATTTGTTTTTTCTCCACGCATTTTGCAGGCGTGAGAAGACAAGACAAAACCCATATTAGCTAAAAAAATGGCTAATACAAGTAATAAAGCAGTTATTGAGGGTAATATTTTGCTTATTTGTTTTGTCATAAATAAAATTCTAAGGAGAATTATTTTTGCAAATATACGAAAATAGATACACAAAATCAAAGTTTTGAATTTTACATTTATTTCTGTATTTTTGCGTTATACTCTTTTATGATTTTTGTGTGAAGTTGGGTGTTTCCACCCGACTTCAATAAACGGAAAAAATCAACACTCAAAAGCGCATTTGTTGTCAGGTGCAAACACCTGACAACACAAATTATTTTTATAATTATCTTTAAAATCTCCCAATTCAATGAAAAAAAATCATTTTAATGTCGGCGTATTGTTTTTTATATGCTTGATAACTTTGCCTAATTTTACTACAAAATTGCTGGCACAATACAATAGCTCCAAATTTGAGCAATTAGGCACTACTTTACCCACACCAAACAACTACCGCACCGCAGACGGCTCACCAGGTCACGAATATTGGCAACAAAAAGCCGACTACAAAATCAAAGTTTCCCTTAATGATGAGAAACAAGAGATAACTGGTTCAGAAACAATAACTTACTATAATTATTCTCCTAATCCTATTTCGTATTTGTGGTTGCAATTAGACCAAAATCTTTTTGAAAAAAACTCAAATACTTACCAAACAATGGCTTTCAATTTTGATGGAAAGTCTACAAGAGGTATGCAAGGTTTTGTGGCTGGCGTAAACTCACCTCACGGCTTCAAAATAGGAGCTATTGTTGATGCCAAAGGAAATAAACTAAACTATACCATCAATAAAACAATGATGCGTATTGACCTTGCAGAGCCATTGAAGGCTAAAACTGGTAAGTTTGTTTTTTCTATTGATTGGAGTTTTCTAATTACAGATTCTAATAAAATGGGTGGTAGAAGTGGTTTTGAATACTTCCCAGAAGACAAAAATTACCTTTATGAAATAGCACAGTGGTTTCCTCGTATGTGCGTGTATAATGACGTGTACGGCTGGCAACATAAGCAGTTTTTAGGACAAGGTGAGTTTGCACTGACTTTTGGAGATTATGAAGTAGCTATTACAGTACCTTCTGACCATATTGTTGCTTCTACGGGGGAACTTCAAAATACCGCTCAAATCCTTACATCAGCACAACAACAACGCTGGAAACAAGCAGAAACTGCAAAAGAGCCTGTCGTGATTGTTACGCAAGATGAAGCAATAGCAGCAGAAAAAACACGTTCTACAAGCACAAAAACGTGGATTTATAAGGCAAAAGATGTACGTGATTTCGCTTGGGCAAGTTCTAGAAAGTTCATTTGGGACGCAATGCAAGTACAAGTTGGCGGAAAGAAAGTTTGGGCAATGTCTTATTATCCAAAAGAAGGAAATCCACTTTGGGGCGCAAAATCAACACATTCTGTAGCTATTACGTTAGAGGTTTATTCTAAATATACGACTAATTACCCTTATCCTGTGGCTATTTCTGTTCACGGACCAGTTTTTGGTATGGAATATCCTATGATTTGCTTTAATGGTGGTCGTCCTGTGGTAGGTGGTACAGTTGAGCAAAACGACAGAGTAAAATATGCTATGATTTCTGTGATTATTCACGAAGTAGGACACAATTATTTCCCTATGATTATCAATTCTGATGAACGTCAATGGTCGTGGATGGACGAAGGATTGAACTCTTTTTGTCAGTATCTAACAGAATTAGAGATTGCAGGAAAGCCTTGGGCAAAAGATGTGGCAAACCCTTATCCTTCTCGTAGAGGTCCTGTGGCAAATATTGTGTCGTATATGAAGGGCGCACCCAACACGCTTGTACCCATTATGACAAACTCGGAACAAATCTTACAATTTGGAAATAATGCTTATGGAAAGCCTGCAACGGCACTTGTGGTACTAAGAAATAGTGTAATGGGTAAAGAACTTTTTGATTTTGCGTTTAAGCAATATTCAGAAAAATGGAAGTTTAAGCACCCAGAGCCTGCGGATTTTTTCAGAACTATGGAAGATGCCTCTGGTGTTGATTTGGATTGGTTTTGGAGAGGTTGGTTTTATGGTACAGAGCCTTGTGATATTTCTTTGGAAGATGTAACGCATTATAGACTACCTAAAATAGCTTCTGATACTACTAAAACAGTAAATCCTACTTTTACAAGTAAAATAGTGGCTAAAGCTGATATTGATAGAATGTTTGAGAATTTGGAAAAAGCAGGAAGTAAGGTTTTTGAGGGAGAACGTGCAATGCTTGCTCCTGGTGCTAATTTTTATAACTTAAAACTCAAAAATGTAGGCGGACTTTTGATGCCTGTCATTGTGAAAATTAAGTTTAAAGATGGTACAGAAAAAACAGAGCGTTATCCTGCTGAAATATGGCGTATGAACCCTGTGGAAATCAATAAATTGATTATTACAGACAAAGAAGTTGCTAGTTTTTCACTTGACCCAATGCTAGAAACGGCAGATATTAGCCTAGAAAACAACGCTTTCCCAAGAGAAAAAAAAGAAACTAAGTTTGAAGAGATAAAAAAATAGCCATAACTAAGATTTTTAGGATTATAGAATTCCAAGATTAAATACAAATAACTGTTTAGGTAAGTAGGTTTCTGCAATTAATTTATGTTATTCAAAATTCTGATAAAATGCTAAAAATGCAGTTGTTTGTGTCTTCACAAACAACCGTTAGCAACTCGCAACTTTTGTTGTTTGTGAAGACACAAACAACGGCTACTGATTTTTTCCAATAACATAAACTAATTAGTAGAAGCTACTTAGAAATGATTAAATACATTATTTGGCGTGGTCTGGTGTCAGGTGAAAAAAACTGACACCACAGGAAAAACAATAAAATCTCTCAAAAGTATTACTTTTGAGAGATTTTATTAGAAAAACTTACAAAACGCTACCTATTATCCCATACGGGTCCATTACCAAAATAATAAGGGTCTGTGTATAGCTCTCTTTGAGTACGTACTCTTGCACTTTTAAAAAACCTTACAGCACCAGAACACCCAACAGGAAAGGTAGAAAAACTCATTTGGGTGAGCATTCTTGTATAAAGCAACTCTATTTCTAGAGGAGTGATAAGCGTATTTTCAGAAATAGAAATAGTAAGGTCTTTTACTACACCACTAGGATCTATGTAAAATGAAACATATTTTATTCCCTCATTATCATAGTTCATAATATCAATTATTCTACTTGCAGAAAAAACAGAGCGCATAATGTTAAAAAATCTCACGAAATCAGTTTTTTGCTCTTCAATATTATAATCAAAAACAGACATTAAACATTCACGAGTGACAACATTTCCTGCTGCAATTGCTACATTTGCATAAACCAGATTTGTTTCCTCTCCATTAACTAGTGTAATATACATAGTATTAGGAGACATTCTTCTACCATCAGAGGGATAAGTTATTGTATCAATAATGGCATTAAAGGTCTTACCATTTATGGTAAATATGCCTGCTGGGGCTGCTGTTTGTGCTTGTACTTTTATTGTGAGTAACAATAAAAATATAATTAATTTTATTTTTTCTTTCATTTTATTTTTAGTTAAATAGTAAAAATATAGCTTTCGGCAATTCGTTATTGCGAGGACCAATAAAGCTATAAATATTTTGTTGTTTGGCTTTGAAAAAATCCATAAAATAATAAAATCTCTCAAAAGTAATACTTTTGAGAGATTTTATTAGAAAAACTTACAAAACGCTACCTATTATCCCATACAGGTCCATTACCAAAATAATAAGGGTCTGTGTATAGCTCTCTTTGAGTACGTACACTTGCGTGCTTAAAAAACCTCATAGCACTAGGGCAGCCAGTAGGCGTAGTAGAAAAACTCATTTGGGTAAGCATTCTTGTATAAAGCAACTCTATTTCTAAAGGAGTGATAAGCGTATTTTCAGAAATAGTTATGTAAACATCTTTTACCACACCGCTAGGGTCAATGTAAAAAGTAATATCCTGAATCCCCTCATTATCATAGTTCATAATATCAATTATTCTACTTGCAGAAAAAACAGAACGCATAATATTAAAAAATCTCACAAAATCAGTTTTTCGCTCTTCAATATTATAATCAAAAACAGACATCAAGCATTCACGAGTGGCTGTTTGCCCTGCTGC
>JANYGM010000401.1 GCA_025362415.1 bacterium | reverse complement strand
TCTTTTTTATTAGTGGTCTGTACCGTAGTGGAACGAAGGTCTGACCACTAATAAAAAAGAGTAAGTTCGTTTTAAAAAGAATTATGGTCAGACCTTCATTGCATTACGGTACAGACCATAATTTTTTTAAAACTGTGTACGGTAGCAAAGTACAATATTAGCAAAAATGAGGAATATATCCAAAGCGTTTGCAAAATCTTAAAGCTTATAAGAAAGTTGTATGTTTATGATTTAATAGCTATTTTTGAGTAAATTTACATAAAAAATCAATATATTTGCAACGAAACCTTTACAGTAACAATAAATATATTTTAAAATCCACAACAAAAACAATAAATGCTCACTACAAAAAGCCAAGACCTTTTTCAGAAGGCACAAAAAATCATTCCTGGCGGTGTAAACTCGCCTGTACGTGCTTTTAAAGCCGTTGGAGGAAACCCAATCTTCATTAAAAGTGCCAAAGGTGCGTATATTTATGATGAAGACGACAACGCCTACATAGAACTTATCAACTCTTGGGGTCCTATGCTGCTCGGACACGCCCATCCAAAAATTGAAAATGCAGTTAGAAATGCCTTAGAACACTCTTTTTCGTATGGTGCGCCCACACGCAGGGAGGTAGAAATGGCAGAAATGATTATCAAAATGGTGCCTTCCATTGAAAAAGTGCGTATGGTCAATTCTGGCACAGAAGCCACTATGTCGGCTATTAGGGCGGCACGTGGTTTTACTAACAGAAGTAAGATTTTGAAGTTTGAGGGTTGCTATCACGGACACGCTGATTCTTTCCTTATTGCGGCTGGAAGTGGTATGGCAACTATGGGAATACCTGATAGTCTGGGAGTTACGAAAGGAGTGGCACAAGATACGCTTACTGCACCTTATAATGATTTGGCTACCGTTGAGATGCTCATAAGTGCCAATAAAGAGGAAATAGCTTGCATTATTTTAGAACCTGTGGTTGGAAATATGGGTTGTGTTGCACCTGCGCAAGGTTTTTTGAAAGGACTTAGAGAAATTTGCACAAGAGAAAAAATAGTTTTGATTTTTGATGAAGTAATGACAGGTTTTAGGCTTGCACGAGGGGGCGCACAGGAGTTGTATGGCATCACGCCTGATATGACCACACTAGGCAAAATCATTGGCGGAGGGCTTCCTGTGGGGGCGTATGGTGGCAAAGCAGAAATAATGGACAATCTTGCACCTGTGGGCAAGGTATATCAGGCAGGAACTTTGTCAGGCAACCCACTTGCTATGGCAGCAGGCTTGGCAATGCTTCACGAAATAAATGATAATCCGCAGATTTATAAGCAATTAGATGATATTTGCCTGCAAATAACAGAAGGAATAGCAGAGGGTTGTGATGATTTGGGCATCAATTACAAAATAAACCGTGTTGGTTCTATGTTTACGTTGTTTTTTACGGATATGGAAGTCACCAATTTTGAAACTGCTAAAACAAGTGATTTAGCGTTTTTTGGTAAATATTTCCAAGCAATGCTAAAAAGAGGTGTTTATCTTGCACCCTCACAATTTGAAAGTATGTTTATTTCTACAGCTATTTCAGAAGAAAACATCAAGCAAATTATTAAGGCAAATAAAGAAAGTTTGGAGGAGATTTTAGGGTAATAGGGAGGTACGAAATACGAGGTAAAAAATACGAAATTTTGTACCTCAAACCTCTCTTTTGGAAAATCTAAAAGAAACTTTGTTGGCAGCGTGTCGGGTTTCATAAAAAACGCCCTTAATTGTTAATTAAGGACGTTTTGTAATCTGTCAGAGTTTCTCCTATTTGCTCAATGCTTTCATTGATTTCATAGATACTTTCCTGTAATGCGTCCACTAATAAGTAATGAATTGTAAATAAAATTCTAATTTTGTATTTCTTAGTGCCTTCTTAGTGTGTATTTCTTAATGAACTTAGTGTTAAAAAGAAACTAACTAGGAATTTATTTGCAATGTATTACTGGGCGAGATGTTTCATTAGCTGCAACAAAGTCATCTTTTTTGGCTTCTTTGAGGATTTTATCTGCTTTTATCTGCTTTTTGTAGTTCTATGGGCAAATCAATGGTTTTATGCCTTTGTCTTTCATAAATGCCTCGTGGTCAAGGTCAGCATTTGCAGCTACACTTGCTTTTCTTTCTATATTTTCCATTTTTTTTATTTAGTAATGAGTTGCAAATAAAATCCTAATTTTGTATTTCTTAGTAATGAGATTGTGAATTATGAATACAAAAAAAAAGTTATGGAACAAGAAAATAGAGAGTGTTTTATACAGGCTTGCGTGGGAGGTAAGGGAGTAGGCAAAACCTATACCACACGCAAAGAAGTAGCTAATGCCGTAAAAAATGGTAGGAAAGTGTTGTTATTTGATGCCTCACTAGACCCCAGTAATGTTAATTTCTTGTCTAAGGTGGCATAAATACATATTTGTTTTTATATATTTGTTTGTAGAGACGTTGCTTGCAACGTCTAAACGGCAAATAAACGCATTATTCTTGAATTGGATTAAATACAATTTTCTACGCTAAGACGTTGCAAGCAACGTCTCTACAAATACATTTTCATAACATCAGGCAACTAATTACAGAAATTAACATTACTGCACTAGACCCAGAGCTTGTTAATTACAAACCTTTGCGTATTGAGGATATAGGCGCATTTATGAAACAAAATACGCCAGAAATAAGGCGTATTTTGGG
>JANYGM010000394.1 GCA_025362415.1 bacterium | reverse complement strand
TATGAACTCACTTCACTCTGATACGAACTCACTTCACTCTGATACGAACTCACTTCACTCTGATACGAACTCACTTCACTTTGATACGAACTCACTTCTACTTTTTACTAACTCACCTCTACTTTTTACTAACTCACCTCTACTTTTTACTAACTCACCTCTACTTTTTACTAACTCACCTCTACTTTTTACTAACTCACTACCAAATTTTACTAACTCACTACCAAATTTTACTAACTTAGACAACGACATTACAAATTAGTAGACTTTATTTTGAGACGCAGGGTATAAAACCCTGCGCTACTGATTTTAAAACATATTTTTAGCCAAAAATCAGTAACGTGGGGTTTTATACCCCACGAATACAAGAGACGCAGGGTATAAAACCCTGCGCTACTGATTTTAAAACATATTTTTAGCCAAAAATCAGTAACGTGGGGTTTTATACCCCACGAATACAAATGTATAATGTCGCTATCAAACTCACTATATTTTCACCTATAAACTATTACAAAAAACTTCAATTACAACGTCAAAGATTGTATTTTGTATTATCTTTTTCATCTTGTCTATCTTGAAAATCCTGCTTCAGACAATGTGCGCTCTAAAACATCAACTCCTTAAACGCCTCTTCTATCAAAACTACTTTCCAGCGTTCTGTGTCGGTTCTTAGGTTTTCTATGTTGTTGTCGCCGTTTACGTAGATGCGGGAAAACTCTCTATCCAATGAACTATAATAACTCTTTTCCAAGAACGCATTAAGCTCCTCGTTATTGATTTTATCACAATCTCGCCAAATAATAAGCACTTTGCCTTCATCTTCCAATACCGTACCAATCACTATTTTAAGGTGTTCCCTTGGACTTCCGTAAGTAATTACCTCAACCCCCAACAAATAATTAAACGTTTCTATCATATCTACTTTGGTCGTTTGTAGCTCGTTGTTTTGGGTCGTTTGGAGATAACACTCAAAGGGATTTACAAACCACTTCAGATTTAGCAAACTCTCTCTACTCTCCACATCAAGCATATAATTAAGCATATAGCCTTCCTTAAAGCCTGCATTTAAGTCTAGCGTAGTTTGTTGTGTGGCTGTTCGCGCTAAAACAAGGTTGTTGAGCGTGTCCTCGTAGCTTTCCAAACGCAGGTACTTAAAGCAATGGCTAATACCTTCTCTGCTCAATGGTTTGCCTTCTTTCCAATCTTTTGAATAGATAACTTTCATAATACGGGGCTTGGTTACGGTCTCAAAATACTCCCCCATTTCTACCAAAATGTACTTACGCTCGCCTCCGTCTTCTCTATTCAAATTGATAACTGCGTGACCTGACGTGCCAGAGCCAGCAAAATAATCTAAAATGAGAGCGTTTTCGTCTGTTCCCAATTGTAATATTCTTTTGATGGTATAAACTGATTTAGGATAACTAAAATAATTTTCATCAAATAATTCTTTGATAGCCTCTGTTCCTCTTTCATTTACAAATTCTTTTTCGTCCCAAACGCTACGTTGCATCTTTTCCGTTTTACGATATTTTTGTACTATCATATAACCTCCATTTTGATTAACTTTCCCAAAAATCTCTTTATTTAAGTTTTTTCTTGCTTTTTCTTCTTTACCCCAACGCCAAACGGTTTGCACGCCTTGTGATATTGCTGGCATTACCTTTACAAAACCATCTTTTTCTTCAAGTGCAATTTCAAGTAATCCGTTTTTATCTTGGTTGCTCGGATTTACAAAAAAAGGATAACATAAATTTTTACGGTTTTTATCATTAAATTTAATATTCCTATTTCGTAATTCCATTAAGTTAAAACCACCAATCTCATCTAAATATTGGAATTTTTTATCAACTTCATTAATCATATTCAGTTCATATTCATCACTTTTTGAATAGATTAAAAGATACTCGTGTTGTTTAGCTATACCTCCATAATCACGACCGCCACGGTTGTTAATTACAATAGAATTCGCCACAAAATTCTCATTTCCAAAGATGCTATCCGAGAGTATTTTAAAGTTACTAATTTCGTTGTCATCAAGGCTGGTAAAGCACACGCCATTATCTTTGAGCAAATTCCTACTTAGGTTTACTCTATTCTCCATAAAGGTAAGCCAGCTAGAAGATTTAAAGTTGTCTTTGTAGGCAAAACCGTCATTTCCTGTATTGTATGGCGGGTCTATGTAAATAGTTTTTATTTGTTTTTGGTACCGTGCTTGCAGTAGTGCGAGTGCCTGAAAGTTCTCACTATTGATAATTAGTCCATTATTTTGCTTATCAAAGTGGTGTATATTGGTAAGAATATCCCATTTGAAGTTGTCGTCAAAGTGTGCAGTATCCAGTAGCAGGAATTGGTTTTGGTTCAAAAACTCTGTAGTCATAGGGTTAGAGAAGCCAACAATATCATTTTCTAGTATTTTGGTAGCGGTTTTGTGTTTTATTTCATCAATAGCAAAAAGGTTTATCCACTGCTTAATTTGTTTTTGGTTATTGCTGATTTGTGGATAAAGTTCTTTTGGTATTCTATCTATTGTGATGCAGTAATTGGTTTCTACAATAAATTTCTTTTTGCACCAAAGTTTCTTTTGGAAGTCTTCCAGTTGTGCAAGGAAGGTAATTATTTTGTGTGCAATATTTTTGGTAGCTTTTATTTTGGTAAGTTGCGCAATGAAATGGTCATTACTTTTTGTATTGAGGTCATCAATAAAGAGTATTTCATTTTTGATATAAAAGTCCATTTCTCTCATCAAAAACGCCCCTAAATCTTTGTGAATAAAATAATCAAAAGAATTTCGTGCTGTGTAGTCTTGTAGATGTTTTTGTAGTAGTGTTCTTTTTTTGTCTTTTTCTGTAGGTTTTAGGTCTAGTAGTTGCAAAAAGTCGTGCGGAATTTGTTTTTTGATAGTTTCAAAAGCGTTTTCGTTGAGTTCTTTTTGTGTATTTTTATTTTCTATTTTTTCGTATAAAAACGGTATAACAAGTTCATTATTTTGGACTGTTATAGGAAACTTATTGAGGTCAGCGAGTTGAAATTTTCTTTCTTTGTCCGTTTGAGCTTTGTTGTTGTTTTGTTCAGTAGATGCTTCTATGAGCAAAAAGCAAACTATTTGTTCATTTTGGAGTTTAAAGCGGTAGTTTTTGAGGTATTCAGAGGTTTTGATATAGTATTGGTCAGCGTTCGCCCAATGTAGTTTTACTTCTTCACCTGCGTATGGAATGGCATACACGCCTTCTTTGTACCTTCGCATAGCAATAAAGTCGCCGTTATCAAAATATCTTTTAAAGAATGTTGCAAGGTGTGAAAACACTTCATTTTCTGCGTCTGTGATGTCTGCGGCAGTTTTTAGTTTTTCTTTAATTTCAATAACTTTTAATGAAGTTTCAGGGTTTATTCCTGCATCAATAGCATTTTGGGTAGCTTTTTCTAGTTCTATTTGAAGTGGTTTTTTATCATCTTTGACGCTTTCCGCTAGAATATCCTTGATTTGTGGTAGTAGTTCTTTGTACAAAAACTGTTCAATATCCAGTCTTTTTTGGTTCATTATTTTGTATATACCAAAATCAAGTTCTGCCTTATCCAGCATAAAAACGTCTTTAAGAATGCTGATTAGTTTTTCTTGGTTATTCATTTTTTGGTTGAGGTTTAGTTAGATAACGACATTGATAAATTGTATTCAGCCCAGCGGGGCAATATATTTATAGGAAAATAAGTGTATTTTGTATTCCGCTCCAGCGGAGCGAGATATTTTGTGTGATGTCAGGTGTTTCCACCTGACATCAAGAATGCACTTTTAGATATTTGATAGAAGAATGATTTTGTGTTTTTTGTGTGATGTCAGGTATTTCCACCTGACATCACAAAAAAATGACCCGCTTGCAGTTCTTATGGTATGCAAAACGGGTACTGTTGTTGCAAATATAGGAGATATTTTTTAACCTACAAAAAAATCACCAAATTTGCCTATTAAATTCGTGTGATGTCAGGTGTTTCCACCTGACATCAAGAATGCACTTTTAGATATTTGAGTTTTTATTACTTGATTATCAAACGTTTAGCACAAACAAATATCAAAACCACCCCTAACCCCTCCTTGAAAAGGAGGGGGACAAAACTCCCCTCCTTCCTAAGGAGGGGCTGGGGGTGGTTTTTAGTACCAATTTATTTCGTGTGATGTCAGGTGTTTCCACCTGACATCAAGAATGCACTTTTAGATATTTGATAGAAGAATGATTTTGTATTTTTCTCAAAAAAAATAAAGAGCGCATTTGAAGTCAGGTGGAAACACCTGACTTCACAAAAAAAAGTCCCCTTTGGGGATTTAGGGGCTACCTTTGGGGCTGGGGGCTACTTTTACACTATCTCCCATTGTATAGTAAGTATATTTTTTTGAGAAATATTTTGTTGTAATTTCGCTTGTGTGCTATCAATAAGCGTATCTTTTTCTTTGGAGATTTCTATTTCTGCTGTAAAAAGATTTTGTCGTTTTTCAGCAAATTTCCTTTCCAATTCATTGACGATACGCCCTATTTTGAGTTTTTCGTCTAATTGTGTTGCTTTTCTTGATTCTAATTTTTTGAGTTTAATGTCAGTATCAAGGTCTTTGAGTTCTTTTGAGAGGCTCATTTTCATATCATCTGCCCATTGCTCTAGTTTATCCAGTTCAATTTCAAAAATATCTGTATTTCTTTTGGTGCTTCCCAAAATATGTTCTTCTTGTTCTTGTAATAAGATATTTTTGCAACTTTCCATTACATTTTGTGGCATTTCTATGGTTTCATTTTCAGTTGCGAGCAACGAAAATAGTCTTTTGGCATCATCAGCGGCTATTTGTTCTCCTTCGTCAGAGATGCAGGCAATTAAAAGATGTTGTTCTACTTCAAAAGAATTTATTTCAAGTAGGTTGATTTGCAGCCAGCCTGTTTGATTTATGAGGTTTTTGAGAGAAGTTATTTTCTCTTTTGGGTTGTATTTAAACGTAATTTTCCTTGTTGGGGTGTTGTTTTGCTTACATTCGTCTAAGATTTTTTGTGCTAGTGGGTGATTTATCCTGTAGATATTCGTGTCGTCAGGCACAACAATATCTGTTTTCTTTTGTCCTTCTTTCTGTTTGAGTACCATATACGGACCAGCGTGTATGGTTTCTTTGGGAAACGGATTTTTTGTAAGCGCAAACGTGTAGTTTTCGTTGTCAAAAGTAGCGTTATTTTGCAAAAAGAACTGTGTTATTTTCCAGAGTTTGTCTTCTAATTTGTTGAGATTATCTTTAGATTTGCCCAGATTAGATTTAAGCCTATCTCGTACTTGTGGGTCAAAATTCTCCAAAAGGGCTTTCTGTGTATTTTCCATTTTGGCGTTGATATTTCCCTCCATATTTCTTTGCAGCGTATCAAAAGCTATTTTTATTTGTTCTTCATTTCGGCAAGTGTTATAGATATTAGCAATTTTTTTCTCAAAATCTAGTCCATTATCCATTTTGCCAAGTATTTCATCACTTGCGCCAAACACGCCATCAAAAAGTTTAAATTTTGTATCTAAAAGTTCATAAACACGTTTATCTGCTTTATTGCTTAGATTTAGAAAATTAATGACCACTACATCAAATTTCTGCCCATACCTGTGGCACCGCCCAATTCTTTGTTCAATTCTTTGCGGATTCCAAGGCAAATCATAGTTTACGACAAGGGAGCAAAACTGCAAATTTATTCCTTCTGCGGCGGCTTCTGTGGCGACCATAATAGTAGCGTCATTTTTGAAATATTCCACAATGGCGGCACGTTGGTCTGCGGTTGGCGAGCCTGTTATTTTGTCTGTTCCTTTGTGTTTTGCGAGCCAATTTTTATAAATTTCCGCAGATTGTTTGTCGTTGTTTGTCCCATTGAAACGTACAACTTTATCTTTGTAGCCGTTGTCTTCCAGCGTTTTGTACAAAAACTCCTGTGTACGCCTAGATTCTGTAAAAATAAGTGCTTTTTGGTCTGCACCAAGTGTATTTAATTCTTGAAAACCTTTTTTCAGAGCGGTGAGCAAATGATCAGCTTTTGCATTTTTGCTGATACTTTTTGCTAAATCTCTAAATGTTTTGAGTTGTTCAATTTCAATTTTGATGTTTTCAATATCCGCAGGTGAAAACTCATTTTCCTCTTCAATATCCTCCAAATCCTCATCAGAACTATTTTCTGTTGAAGTTTCTTTTAATATTTCTAAAATGTTTTCAAGGTTATTTTCAAGATTATTTTCAAGATTATTTTCTGTTTGATTTTCCGTTTGTGTCCATTCGTCTTTGGTTTGCTCCAAACTTTCATAATCTTGTGTCAAATCCTCCAAAGCATCATTCTTTGTTTCATTTTTTGGTTTAATCATTTTCTCCAATCTATTTACAAATCCCTCTAATGTTGCGCCAATAGCAAAACTAGAAGACGCAGCTAATTTGTGCAATACAAGCAACATTAAATGCTTCTGACTATTCGGAATGGCATAAGACGAGGGTTGTTGTAGATAAGCGGTTACGCCTTCATATAGTTTTTGTTCATCTTTGTAGGGATAAAAATCCTCTCTAATAGCTTTCCTTTGCGTATAATTGATGTATTCTAGTACATTTTTTCTTAGTGTACGTTTGCAGACAGATTCTAGCCGTTTTTGGAGTGCTTTGTTTTCGTCTTCATTAAGTTCGTGGTTGTATTGACTTTTAAAACTTTTTAAATCTCCAAAAACGTACTCATCAATAAAGCTTATAAGCCCGTAAAGCTCCAAAACAGAGTTTTGAAGTGGCGTAGCGGTAAGCAAAATTTTCTTTTTACCTCTCAAAACAGTCTTAATGGCATTGCTGATTTTGTTTGAAGGCTTATACACATTACGTAGCCTATGCGCCTCGTCCATCACGACTAAATCCCATTTAGTTTGCTCCAAATACTCTTTTTTAGATTTAGCAAACTGATAAGAACAAATCACAATAGCAGGATTTTTCTCATTATCTTGATTAAAAGGGTTTTGGTTACCATTTTTGTAGATTTGTCTAAAAGATTTGGTTTCCAGTATCACTGAAGGCAAATAAAATTTGTCTAGTAGCTCTTGATTCCATTGTTTGCGTAGGTTTGCAGGACAAATAATAAGTAATCTGCGTTTTTTTTCTGCCCAATGTTGCAGCAAAATAATTCCTGCTTCAATGGTTTTGCCAAGTCCTACTTCGTCTGCGAGTAGCGCACCTTGCGAGAGAGGAGATTCAAAGGCAAAAAGTGCCGCTTCTACCTGATGTGGGTTCAAATCAACTTTTGCATCTTGCAGAGATGCCGTAAATTTGTTGATGTCGTTGGAAGGAAGTAACCTAGTAATTTCGTGAGAAAAATATTTGGCGTGATAAGCGGTGAGGTTGTATTTTTTGCTCATTTTTTGGGTGTTTTTTGCTTAAATTAGATAACGACATTGATAAATTGTATTCAGCCCCAGCGGGGTGGTATATTTATAGAAATATCATTGTGTTTGTATTTCGCTCCAGCGGAGCGCAATATTTATAAAACTAGCCCTTGCTAGTGCCGCTCCGCTGGAGCGAAATACATTTTTTACTTGTTTTCTATAAATATGCCAGTCCGCTGGACTGTAATACAAACTAACAATGTCGTTATCTAAATGATTGAAATTTGTAACATTCAAATTTACCAAAATAAATGAATAAAAAAAAGCCTTTCCAAACTTTGGAAAGGCTTTTTTGCCCCTAAATCTCAAAGGGGACTTTAAATACACAATAAAAAGCAACAAAAATTATTCTAATACAATTTTCTTGATAAATTGTGTGTTGTTGTTGCTAAATTTGAAGAAGTACATTCCTCTTTTCCAATCTTTTACAGATATTTCTGATATGATTTTGTCAGAAGAAATTGTACCAACTTTGCGCCCCATAACGTCCATTATCTCAACAGAAAACGCTCCAGCAGTAGCTTGATTTTGAGCCATTTCTACAAAAACTTTATCTTTTGCAGGATTTGGGTAAACCTTAGTAGCATTTTCAAAAGTATTCAAAGCGGTTGTAGGATTGTTGTAGTTAGTCATATTCACAATAGAGGCATCTACGCTGCCTTTTGCAAGACCCACACCAACGGCATCAATCACAAAAGTAACTGTTTCATTAAGTTCTGAATAATCAGTATCTTCTGTTCCGTTGAATATAAAACTTGCATTACTTGCTCCCACAGGTACATTCAAAGTAATACTACTTCCTGAAAGTGCTGGTGTAGTGCTATAATCTGTTGCAGTTACATTTAAGCCGTTGAGTGCTTTTATTGTAATAGTGCTTGCAACAGTGGTAGGAAAACTAAATAACAATGTA
>JANYGM010000392.1 GCA_025362415.1 bacterium | reverse complement strand
ATTATAATACAAATAAAATAAAAAATGTTTAGAAAATGTATACAAATTATATTAAAATCAATAAAAATGTTCAGATTTATATAGATATGTAGAATATTTTTGTAGCTAATTGCAGCCCTATAAAAAGGGAGAAAGTTATGAGGTTATGCAGGGTTATTTTGGGAATTTCTCACATCAAGAAGAACACGCCTTAGATTTTGATATGCCCCAAGGAACGAATGTTTGCGCTATCAGAGATGGGGTAGTAGTTCTTTTGAAGGAAGATTCTAATGTTGGCGGAGCTGATAAAAAATTTTATAATGATGGAAATTATGTTTTGGTCTATCATAATGATGGCACAATGGCAAATTATGTGTATTTTAGGCAAAACGGAGTAGTCGTTAAACTTGGTGATAACATAAAACAAGGAGATTTGATTGGTTATAGTGGCAATACAGGTTTTAGTTCTGCGCCTCATTTGCACCTTGACGTGTGTTTGCCTTATGTAGGAAAGAAAAAAACTATTTCTACAAAATTTTTATTAAAAAACCAAAAAAATGAAGTTTTAAAAGTCAATCAAAAATATACCAAGTAATAATAAAAAAGATTTGATAACTTAAAAAATCATCAAATCTTTGTTTTGTTGAACACATTGCTAAACCAATAAATCAGCAGTCTCTTGTCCAATAATACTTCCTATGGCTACACCCATACCATTCAAACACACACCCAACGCAATATTAGGGGTATGTAGGCGTACAATAGGCGTTTTTCCTGTGTTAAAAGCCATAATTCCTGCCCAAGTTTGCGCTATTTCAAATGTTTGATTAGGCAAAATAATAGTAGAAAGTTTTTCTACTAACTCATTGATAATCTTATCAGTAGTAGCAAAAGTGGTTGTGTTTTCTCCTTTAAAATCTAGATTACGCCCTCCACCAAAAAGCACACGTTCACCATCTACATCTCTAAAATAATAATAGCCTTCATCAAAATGAAAATTACCTCTGAAAGGAAGATTTTTGATAGGTTTTGTGATAAGTACTTGTCCTCGTCCAGCGTTGATATTAAGTCCTGAAAACATTTCAGGTGCAAAGGCATTGGTACAAATGGCTACTTTTGAGGCTTCAAAGTGTATATTTTGAGCGTTTTGGAAGTTATTTTTGATTTTAAGATGTACTTTAGAATTCAAATCTTTTATTTCTTCCACTTCAGTATTATTAAGGACGACCACACCTTGCTTTTGAACGTGTAGAAGTAGTTTTTGCATCATTTTGCCAGTATTGATGCTATTTTCTTGAGGAATAGAAATAATTTCTTTAAAATAATTAGAAAAACCCATTTTTGAAATATAACCTAATGTGGGTTTTATGTACTTGAAAAGTTCTTTTTTATTGTTTGTAAGGTGGTTTTTGGCGGTTTGGTTGAGGTAAGAAATTTTATCTAAAACGTACATTTCTTTGTCTGAAAGTAGTTCGTAACCACCAGCATTTCCTTTTGAAAAAATATCATTTCCAAGCCTTTTTTTGAGCAAAGCTAGCCCATTAATACGTTTTTGAATAAGTTGAAAGGCTTTTTCTTCACCCATCAAATTTATATCAGAAAGCACTTCTGATGGACTACCAATACAGGCAAAACCAGCATTTTTGGTAGATGCACCAGTCGGAAAAATCCCACGTTCTAATACTAAAATAGTTGCTTTTCTATTGATTTCTTTCAGATGAGCAGCCGTAGAAAGCCCTACAATGCCACTACCAACAATTACATAATCATATTTAAGAAACGACTGATGTTCCCAAAAACTAAGCGGAGAATATAAATGAGCGTGATTCATAAGTCGTTTCTAATTTTTTTACTTCTAAATTTTGTCAGGTGTTAAGGACTTTTTTGTTAATCCTACTTTCCAAGGAAGTTTAATCTTTTTCAAACAATTTTTCAACTAAAATCTCTTTAAATTTGCGTAAAATGGCTATTATTTCCACTAAATCCTCTTCAATAATGGCATTATAGGCTTTTGAGATGCAATATTCTTTCTTTTCCATTACCACAAATTTCCAATTTTCACCAATTACCTCAACGCCATACAAAGGTTTATCACTATATTTATCATTTTTATTTTTGACTTGTGCAATGAGAAAAGCCTCCAAAAGTTGTGCCATTGGGTCTCCTTTGGGGTTTTTATTGGGTTTGTATTCCTGAAAATGAAAATAAGGGGTACGAAAAGCATCTAAAACGCCTTTTGCTAACATAAAATCAGACTTTACAACAAGTTTTGTACCTTCTACATTAGCAGAAATAGTTTTATCAAAATAAGAAACAATGCCTACACCTTCATTCATAAGACCTAAATCCAGAATGTAGGCAATAAATTTCATTTTTAAATCTTCCTCATTCCAACCACTAATATCACTTATAGCACGTTTCAAAATTTTATCAAAAACTGCTTTTTCAGCTATATCAAGCGTTATTTTTGGCGCATTTAGCCATTCTTCCATTAGAGCCGTTTTGCGGTCTCTAATAGGAATTATTTTGAATGTTTGTATCAAATCACCTTCACGCCAATTTTTGATAATTTCGTTATTTTCGTTGTCGTCTTGGTTGATGAAATTTTCTTTTTTTGCCATTTTTGATGCTATTTTGATAGTTTTTTAAAAGAAAATCTTAAGTTTTCGTACTTCGTACCTCAAACTTCGTACTTCTCTTTTATCCAATCATTTTTTCAATAGGAATAACTAAAATACCTTCTGCGCCTGCATTTTTGAGGTTTTCTATAATATCCCAAAAATCATCTTCATTGATAACAGAATGCAAAGAACTCCAACCATCAACGGCAAGAGGCAAGATAGTAGGGCTTTTGATACCTGGCAAAATCTGTACTATTTCGTCTATTTGGGAGTTAGGCGCATTGAGCAAAATATATTTGTTTTTTTGCGCAGATTGTACTGCTCTGATGCGGAAAAGCAGTTTTTCTAATATTTTTTGTTTTTCTGCGGGCAAATTATCAGCACTAATCATTACGGCTTCGGAGCGGAAAACTACTTCCACTTCTTTTAGTCCATTGCTCAAAAGTGTACTTCCAGAGCTTACAATATCACAAATGCCATAAGCAAGTCCAATACTAGGCGCAATCTCTACAGAACCGCTTATTTCGTGGATTTTGGCAGAAACATTGTTTTCTTTTAGATAATTTTGCAATAGTTTTGGATAAGAAGTAGCAATATCTTTGCCTTCAAAATCAGTTAAATTTGTATAAATCTCGCCTTTGGGAATGGCAAGCGACAAGCGACACTTAGAAAACCCTAACCTATACACAATATTCGTATTGGGGGACTTTTCTATGGCTACATTTTCACCTACAATACCAATATCAGCCACACCATCAGCCACATAACCAGGAATATCATCATCTCTCAAAAAAAGTATTTCTGCAGGAAAATTACTTGCTTCTGCTTTTAGCCTGCCTGTACCTGTACCGCCAAAATCTATACCACACTCTTTGATAAGGGCTAAAGAGGCTTCACTAAGCCTGCCTGATTTTTGTACTGCTATTCTTATTTTATTTGTCATTCGTATTTTTTAGAGATTTTTTTAAGTAGTATATTGTTTAATTCTATCTAAATTTTTCACAAAATTAAGAAAAACTACATATATTTACAATTTATTTGCTATTTAATACATTTGACAAAATTGTTTATCAATACGTTGTATTCATTCACAATTTACAATTCACAATTCACAATTAAAATGAATTCTACATTAGTTTTTTCTGTTTTGGTAGCTTATTTTGGTATTTTGATACTGATTAGTTATTATACCTCTCGCAATGCCTCTACGGCATCTTTTTTCAATGGAAATAGGCAATCCCCTTGGTTTTTGGTGGCTTTTGGAATGATTGGTGCATCTTTATCTGGCGTTACTTTTATCTCTGTTCCTGGAAATGTTGCTAAAACACAATTCTCTTATTTTCAGTTGGTTATGGGTTATATGGTGGGTTATTTTGTGATAGCCACTATTTTGATGCCACTTTATTACCGCTTAAATCTCATTTCTATTTATACGTATCTCAAAGAGCGTTTTGGCTTTTGGACTTACAAAACGGGGGCGGGGTTTTTCTTGCTTTCTCGTACAATAGGAACAGCTTTTAGGCTTTTTTTGGCAGTTATTGCATTACAAATTGGGCTTTTTGATGCGTGGGGATTTCCGTTTTGGCTCACCACTGCCGTAAGTATTGCCCTTATTTGGGTTTATACCTTTCGTGGAGGTATAAAAACTATTGTTTGGACAGATACTTTTCAAACAACTTTTCTGTTACTTGCTTTATTATCAAGTATTTATTTGATAAAAACAGAACTTAACTTAGGCTTTTTGGAAATATCTTCTACCATTTCAAATAGCAAATTTGGGCAAGTTTTCTTTTGGAATGATTGGCGTGGCGTGGACTTTTTCCCTAAGCAATTCTTATCAGGAATGTTCATTGCAATAGCTATGACAGGGCTTGACCAAGATATGATGCAAAAAAATCTTACTTGTAAATCTTTGCCTGAAGCACAGAAAAATATGTTTTGGTTTAGTCTTACTTTGCTTGTCGTAAACTGGATTTTTTTATCTTTGGGCGCACTTTTGTATATCTATGCAGAGCAAAAAGGCATTAGTTTGCCAAAAGCAAGCGACAATGTCTATCCGCAACTTGCCTTCAATAACTTTGGTATCATTGCAGGAGTGGCATTTTTGTTGGGAATAACG
>JANYGM010000335.1 GCA_025362415.1 bacterium | reverse complement strand
TTTTCCATTACACTTCTTGCCACAGAAATTCCTTCAACAGAGATTTTCAAATCTTCTGGAGAAATTTTAATGTCTATAAAATTGTCATTTGCCATTGGATAAATGGGGTTAAATTATTGAAATAAAAACTAAAAACTTTACAATAATACAAAATAAATATCAAATAAAAATATTTTTGGTATTTATTTTTATAGTTGTTTGTGAGGACACAAACAACGGCATAAAAAAAATAACGGTTACAAATATTGTAACCGTTATTTTTTGTCGTGTTGCTTTCCAAAGTTGGGCAGGGGCAAGCCCAGTCCCTACATTTTAATACAAATTTTATCAAATAAATACAATTTACATTATTCTTTGTAGCTTGATGTCTTTGGCAGTACGAATAATCAAAGGTACTTTTTCAATTTTTACTAAACTGGTATCCAAACCAAACCATTTGGCAGGAGAAGCCGTAAATGCTTTAATATTGATGTCTGCATTCATAATAAATTGTTCACTAAATGGCAACTCATTATCACTAGAAAGCACTTCTTCCAATATCACAAAACGGAAATCTCCTACAATATTTTGCTCTTTGAGTGAATGATAACGACTTTCTACATCTATTTCCTTGTTTTTTACCATCTCCTCTATCACGAGGCGCAAAAACATACTGATTTTTTGTTCTACCCTAAACCCTAACCTAAAACGCACCTTGACAACATCATTTTTGGCAAAGATAGTCGTTTTATATTCCATTGTGTAAGGTTCATCAGTAGTATCAATGTGTATAAACCAATAAATATCTGCTCTTTTGGGTAACTTTTGGAGAACAGAATACATGATTTTTTGTTCAATTTCATCATCACTTTGTGCAGAACTCAAAAAAACTAGGTTTGTGGCATACTTTGGCAAAGTCATATCATTGCTTAGGGGTATAAGTTGAGGCAAATAGTCTGAAATTTTGACAAAATCAGTCAAACGGCGTTTAATATTTGTGGCACGATGACGCACATACATTACAAAAAGAACAACACTTGCTATAATGAGCGTAACGTACCCTCCGTGCTTAAATTTTTCCATATTAGCAATCAAAAACGCTCCTTCAATAATCAAATAAACCACCAAAAATAACCCAATAAAGAGAGTATTAAAACGCTTTACTTTGAGATACATAGCAAGTAATAGCGTTGTCATTAGCATTGTGGTAGTAATGGCAAGCCCATACGCTGCTTCCATAGCAGACGACTCTCTAAAATACAAAACAATGCCTATACAACCTATCCAAAGGCTAGTATTGACCATAGGAACGTATAATTGTCCCTTGACGTTGCTAGGATAATCCACCTCAACTTTTGGAAAAAGATTAAGTCTAATAGCCTCACTCACAAGCGTAAATGACCCAGATATAAGTGCCTGACTAGCAATAATGGCGGCAAGTGTCGCAATAATAATCCCTGTCAAAACGAACCATTCGGGCATTACACCGTAAAAAGGATTTTCTGTAAGTTGTTTTCCTGCAAGATTATTGAGTAGCCACGCCCCTTGCCCAAAATAATTTAATAATAAACATAGTTTGACAAATATCCAACTGATACGGATATTTGCTCTTCCGCAATGCCCTAAGTCTGAATAAAGTGCTTCTGCGCCTGTCGTACACAAGAAAACCGCACCCAAAAGCCAAAAACCTTCTGGAATTTCTGTCAAAAATCTATACGCATAAACAGGATTTAGTGCTGCAAACACTTGTGGATAATGAATGATTTGAGAAACGCCCAAAATTCCCAACATTGAGAACCAAATAATCATAACGGGACCAAAAAACTTACCTACAACTGCCGTTCCAAAACGCTGAAAGAAGAAAATTATACTAATTATTATGATAGTTATAATAACTATTGTATTTTTTTCTATCTTAGGAAATATCAATACAAGCCCTTCTACGGCAGATGCTACAGAAATGGGAGGGGTAATAATGCCGTCAGCAAGTAGCATAGCACCGCCTAGCATAGCGACCCCAAGCGGCCACTTTGCATACCGCTTTATAAGTGCATAAAGAGAAAAAATGCCTCCTTCACCGTTGTTGTCGGCACGTAGTGTAAGAATTACGTACTTTAAAGTCGTTTGAAGTGTCAAAGTCCAAAGCACGCAAGAGATACCCCCCAAAATAAGTAGGTCAGAAACAACTTTTGTGCCTACAATAGACTTCATTACATACAAAGGAGACGTACCAATATCCCCAAAAATAATACCAAGCGTGATAAGTACACCAGCAGCAGAGAGTTTATCCACGTGTCCGTGACCGTGAGCAGAATTAGAAGACATTTTTTATTGATTTTTGTTGAGTGAAGTATAATTTTTGTTATGATTTGTTAGAAATTAGTTGAAATATTGTTGAAATTCACTTATTAGATTGTTATTTTCTCTAATAATCCATCTTTTAAAAGCGCAAAAAGCAGCAGAATTTTGTATTTCTTTAATAATTTTGTTTTTAAGTTTATCTTTTTCTTGTAAATCAAAGTTATTTTCATTGTATTTTAGTAGAAAATTTTGAAATTTTCTAACTTCTTTTAGTAATTTTTTTCTAAGATTTCCAGCATCATAACCTTGTTTTGTGGTAGTATTATGACCATTATAAACCTTATTAAGAAGTTGTACCGTATTATGTACTGTTTGTATGTCTTCTAAGGCTAAAATAATGATTTCAGGTTCATTTTCTTTTGGTAGTGGGTTGATAAGATACTTAATTTTGGTATCTACTTGGTCTGTTTGAATAGTGCAGTTAAGAATATTATCAAAATCTGCCTCTTTAATCATATTACAATGCACGCAAGAATGAAAAAGATTATCCCAATCAAATTTTAGGTGTGGATATGTTTTTTTTGGTTTAAAATGTTCTATGTTAGTAGAGTTAATATTGCCCTCTTCACAGATATAACACTTTTCTTTAAAATCTTTTCTTAATCTTTCCAGCACATCATCACAATCATATTTACCATTTTTCTTTAATTTTTCTATTGCAAGGCTTTCAGGTGGCGGTTGCGACTTTGGCAAATGTATCATTTAGGCGTGTTCTTTGGCGTGTTTTAGAAGTTTTATTTGTTGTATTTTGACAACTAGCTCATCAGACAAAAATTTAGGAATTTCTTCTAATTTTTCTTCTAATTCTTCCAATTTTTCTTCCTGTTTTTCATCTAAATTATCCAAAGCCATTAAAATTTCATACTGATTTATATTATTTTTGATTTTTTCTGAAAACTCATCAGCTTTAAAATAGCTTTCCACAAGCGCACTATACGAGTAAGCAGACAAATCATTAGTTACAATTTTGGTTTCAAGGTCGCAAATAGTGGCATTAGGAATAGAAGAAAGCACAAAAGGAGAATGAGTAGTAACAATAAACTGAATTTTAGGGAAAAAACCAGTCAAAAAAGGCAAGATTTTCTTTTGCAAATCAACGTGCAGATGTGTTTCTATTTCGTCTATAAGCACAATTCCCTCCAAATCATAAACTTTTGCGTTGTGAGCGTCCATTCTAAGCAAAAGCTCCGTAACGATACTAATAATAGCAGAATGACCGTCAGAAAGTTGATAAAAACTAAAAGGTTCTCTGTCTTTTATGATGATGTCAAAGTTATAAGTTTTTCTATCAAAATGAAGTTCTAACTTATCAGTATCAAAAATTTGCGCTAATTGCGTTTGTAGATTATCAAACCAGTTATCAATGTTGTTTACGGTTTCAATTTCGTTGTCGTCTTTGGCAAAAGATTTGTCAGATTTAAGATTTATAAGGTATTGAACAAAATCTTTGTTGGCTTTTTCATCTAAATTGTACTTTTGTTTAAGTTCTACCTTCTTAATGTTCTTTTCTGTTTCCAAAACAGTACGCAAATTAGGGCGCAAAGCCTCAAAAAATACTAGGAGAAACTCACCAGA
>JANYGM010000315.1 GCA_025362415.1 bacterium | reverse complement strand
GTGAAACGTAACCATTGAATATTTTGAGTGATACGCTGGAAAAGCATTTTCTAATTTATGCTCTAACTTCCTCATCTGTTGGAAACTAGGCTCTGCTACTTTGTCCCGCATCTCATAAAAATTCTCAATAGCAAGCTCACCAATAGCGTCGGTATCTTTTTTGCGTGTTTTTGCGTATTCGTTAAAGATTTCTTCCCAATTATTAGCGTTTCCGCTAGCTTCAGCGTTGTTTCCACTAACATTATATTTTTCTAAAATATCATTCAAAACAATACAATCTTCAAAAGAAGCGTTCATACCTTGTCCGTAAAATGGTACAATTGCGTGAGCGGCATCTCCCAAAAGTAACACTTTCCCTTCCACATTCCAACGGGTGCAATATAGCGTAGCAAGCCCCCCAGTAGGGTTTTTAAAGAAGTCTTCTGCCAAATCAGGCATAATATCTAGTGCATCTTTGAAGTGCAAAGAAAAGAAATCTTGTACTTTTTCTTTTGTATCTAGGCTTTCAAAGCTATTTTCTCCTTTATTAGGAAAGAAAAGCGTGATAGTAAAACTCCCATCAAGATTAGGCAGCCCAATCATCATATAAGTACCACGAGGCCAAATATGCAGGGCATTTTTTTCTATTTGAAAAGTATTGTTTTTAGCAGGGATTTCTAGTTCTTTGTAGCCGTGTGCCAAAAAAACAGTATTTTGAGTATAACCATCTAAGCGGGCAGTCATTGCATTACGGATAGTAGAGCCTGCACCATCAGTAGCAATCACGACATCAGATTTAATGTGTTGTATTTGATTTGTTTGTGTATTTTGAAATGTAATTGTATTTGTATCAAACTCAATATCTTTACATTCTTCATCAAAAACAATTTTGATATTAGAAAATTTTTCTGCAAGATTAAGCAGGGCAATGTTTAAACCGCCTCTAGAAATAGAGTTGATATATTCTGAATCATCTTTACCATACGGAAAATAAGCCAAATTGCCTTTTGTGTCGTGTAGCATACGTCCTTGCATAGGAATAGCCATAGGCAACACCTGCTCAAGCACGCCCAACTCACGTAAGGCACGTATGCCCCTATTTGAGAGTGCTAAATTGATAGAACGTCCAGAAGTATAGCCTTCTTTGCGCATATCTGGTCGTTTTTCGTAGATAGTAACGTCAAAATTACGTTTGGCAAGGTATATAGCAAGCAAAGAACCAGCCAGCCCGCCACCTACAAGGGTTATTTTTTGTGTCATATTTGTAGAAAAGAACTAATTTTATTATCCAAAAAGCATAATTGGAAATTATTTAGTTTAGGTTTTCCTTGTGTCGTCAGGTGTTTCCACCTGACGACAAATGCGCTTTTAGATTTTTCATTTTGCAGAAAATAATGATTTTCACGTTTTATTTTTCTCCAAAAACTGGTATTTAAAAGCTATATTTGTTGTCGGGTGGAAACACCCGACAACACAAAAATAAAACTAAACGTAATTGTTAATTCCTAATTGAAAAATTATTTATTATCCATCAAACCACGTGCAGACTTCTTGATTTCTCCTTTTTCTGTCAATTCTTCCGAAATTTTATTGAGCATTCCATTGACGAAAGTTTTACTTTTTGGCGTGCTGTACGTTTTGCAAAGGTCAACGTATTCATTTATAGAAACCTTAACAGGAATACTATCACAATAAAGCATCTCCGTAATTGCCATTCTGATAAAAATTTTATCTACTAGAGCAAAGCGGTCTGTGTCCCAATTTTCTGCTTTTTGGGAGATAATTTGGTCGTATTGGTCTGTGTTGTTGATAGTTTTGTAATACAAATCTCTAAAAAATTCTTTGTCAATTTCCCAATCTGGGGAAATATCCACAAGTTTGAAGTCGTTGTTTCCTTGTGGTAAAATGCTTTTAAAGGTGCGCAAGACCATATTTTTCAGGACAGAATGATTTTCAGCAAAATAAATATCTCTATCCTCAAAATAATGCTGCATAAAAGCAGGTTTTGGAGGATTTTTGGCTTCTTCTTCCGTTTGTGCGTCTGGGGTGCGTTTGAAGATGATATTCCTTAAAATATGGTCAATTATCTCTTTATCTTGGTCAAAATCAGCATCAGCAAGTTTAATGTAATCTTGGTAAACGGTATCTTTTTTGAGAATATTGGTATATAAATCTTTCAAAAAGTCGGTTTCTAGCTCCCAACTGATACCTTCACGTTTGCAAGCATCTTGAAATTCTGGATTATTTCTTAGAAAATTAGTAATTTGGTTGGTAGCAAGTTTGTATTCAGGCATAATTTTGACTGCTTTACTCAAAAGTATCCTATCTTTCTCTATTGCGGCTTTTTCAGAAAGTTCTATAAGTAGTGACAAAATAGACAGATAAGTATCAAAAAGCGTTTCCGTTTCTGCAGTCATAGCTTTTCCTAAAAATTTCCTATCTTTTTCTACCGACTGATGATATTGGTTGATAGCAAGTGTAACAGTTTGGTAGATTTTTGGGCTTGCGTGAGAGCTTTCAGAGATGCTACGGTGGTGATAACTATGCAAAAAAAGGCTTAGGGCAGTGTTTTTGTCCATTTCTATGGCACTACGGTCTTGTACTTGCATAGAATTAAGGTCTGGCACAAAAATATCTCTAATAAAATCTTGCGCAACTTGAAAATTTGCGTTTTTGGATTGCTCAAAGGCATAAAGAGTTTGCATTGCTTTAATGCGGAGAATACGGCGGTTTAGCATTTTTAAATGTTTTGGAGCAGTTTTTTATTAGAATGTCAAAGAAATTTTCAATAGAAAAAAATTGCTATATGAAAACGCCTGCAAGTTACAATTTTTTTGAGAAATTAGAGAAAAAATACGGTATTGTATATATATTTTTTTTAGATTTACGAGGTGATGTTCTATTGCTATGTAGTTTGATATTTACTACAATAAAAAATACCAACGTGGATGCTGAAAAACGTAAGAGTAGGCTTTAATTTACTATTTTTTTATCTATGAAAAATATATTTTTCCTCATTGCTTTTGTGGCAACTCTAGCCAATGACGCATTTGCGCAATCAAAAGAAATAACCGTTTTGTTTGCCTACACGAAGAAATCTGCGCTAGAAATAGGAGGTGGAGCGGCACAAATTCAAAAACAAGTGGATTATGGTATCAAAACGCTGAATGAGTGCCTGACCAATAGCAATATTGGATATACCGCAAGAGCTATTCCACAGTTGGTAGAGGTTAGTAATGAGTTGTAAATAAAATTCTAATTTTGTATTTCTTAGTGCCTACTTAGTGTGTATTTCTTAATGAACTTAGTGTTAAAAAGAAACAAACTAGGAAGTTATTTGCAATGTATTACTTAGCATCAATATCACTCATCAGGGTGCGCTTACGCTTACTCCTCCAACTCCTACCTATCAAGCAAAATGTGAGGTAGTTACACCAGTTACCTTTACTGCAGGTGGTTTGGGTGCTTGTGTAAGTTCTTACCAATGGACATATCCTAGTGGCTACACAGTTTCAGGTAGTAGTAGTGGTGCAAGTATTGTGCTTGTTCCATCAGGTACACCTGATGATGCAGGTACTATAAGAGCAACTGCTACGCTTAGTTGTGGTAATACTTTTACAAAAGATTATAAAATTACATTTAATGCCACTCCAGTAGGCGGAAACCCCTATATTTCTGGTCCACTCACTTTTTGTTCTGGTAGTGGTGGGATTTATACTGTTTCTCCATTGCTTGCTGGCGCAACTATTAGTTGGGTTGTAACAGGTGGCACATTGGTAAATGGGCAAGGTACACCTACTGCATTTGTTTCATCTAAAGGTTATGGTAATATCACCATACAAGCCAATATAACAACAAGTTGTGGAACTTTTTCAACACCTCCATTTAGTGTTTTTGTAAACGCTGCTCCAGGTACGGGCATTACTTATACCAGCAATAATGGCGCAGTTCAGCCTCTTCTCTATTACTACTCAATAAGTGATATGGAGGAAGAGATTGTCAATGTCAATGTGAACGGTTTATGTCTGGGGTACACTAGCAGAGGTGTTTTGTCTTTCAATGCTAGTTTTGGTAGTATTGTTACTTTTGCTGCTGTTAAGTAGGTTTTGTTAATTAGTTTATGTTATGACAAGGTTAAAATAATACGTAATTAATTGATTACAAGCATTTTGTATTCATTCACAATTCATAATTAAAAATTCACAATTACTTAAGTTGGTTAATTGTGGCATACCCAATCCTCCTGGTGACCCAAATCCCACTGACCCTTGCAATAATCCCCCAACTTGGAACAAGATAAAGCTGTATAATATCTCACCCAATCCTGCTTCTGAGCAAATAAAAATAACTGTTGCGCTAGGTACTACAGAGAAACCTATACCAATTGAATGCCCTACAAATCCAAACCCCTATCCTCCAAAAATAAAAAAAATGCTTGATTCTAAAGAAGGCATTACATTTAGTGAGGTAAATATTTATAATAATTTTGGTATGTTGGTACTTTCGGAGCAAAGAAGTAAAGCCAAAGAGTTCAGCATTCCACTTGGAAAGTTGAAAAAAGGCTTATATTTGGTACAAATAAGTGAAGGAGAACACACAGAAAGACATCAAATAATCATAGAATAAAAAAATATTATAAAAAGCCTTTCCAAAATATTTGGAAAGGCTTTTTTTTGTGTTTGATAAACTGCAGCACCATCTTTTAAATTTATTCGTCTATATGTTGTAGCTTGATTTTCAACAAATTATAAGGAAATGAGAAACCCCCAGTATTTTTTTTGTAGTCTTGCCAAACCAAATAAAAAGGTGCAAGGTCTTTGGTTTCTGTGCCTTTTTTAGCAGGCAAAAACTTTTTCCCTGTGGGTGCGTCCATATCTCTAAAAGCAATAAATCCTTTATGATGCAAGGCAAGCCCCAAATTCATACTTGTAATATAATTATCAGTACATTCAAAAATAAGCCTTGTTTTTGAGGTATCCAAGCCTGCAACATCAAAATATTTTTCTAGCATTTTGTTAAAACTTACCGCTTTGTAGTTTTTTTTAGTATAAAAAACAGGGTCGTAATCAATATGAACTATTAAGCTATCTTTGAAAGCATCTGTTTTTTCAAGTGCAATCAAATCTATTTCAGCGGTAATAGGATTTTTAGCAGGTTTTGCTTCTGCTACTTCTTTATTTTCTGTAGCAATTTGTGTATTTTTTGGATTTTTACTTTCGCCACAAGAAAATAAAAATAAAGAGATAAAAATAAGAGCGTAGTACATAAGGTACAAAGTAAGAAGTACGAGGTACGAAGTTAAAAATTTGATTATTAAGCTATTATAAAATTAAAAATCAAGTTATTTAAGCTCCATTCCTAAATAATTGTGAATTGTAAACTGTAAATTAGAAATTAAAAACCGTAATTCGTAATTGATAATTCGTAATTGAATGGAATTGCCTATTGAATTACTTGACTGATGAGAGAAACACTAAAAATAGACAACAAAAACCAACCTATAAAACCTTCTAACACAGTAAGATAACGAATAACTCCTTTTACAGGAATTTCTCCAAAACCAAGTGTAGAAAACACATTTAGACTTAGCGTAAACGCATCTATAGCACGCACAATGGCAAAATAAAGAAACGCAAAAATAAGCAAAATTCCAACTAAAATACTTGCAAAAAATCTTTTTTTTGTAGATAAATCTTCCCATTTTTCTGGAAAAAAATCTATTTTATCATAAAACCAAAGCATAAAACTATCTTGCTTTTTGTGCCACCAATGCAAGGGAGTAGCAATAAAACTAAAAAATAAAGGTAATTGTTCTTTATTTGTTTTGGCTACATCTAAAAAAATTCTTTTATCTTCTTTTAATTGTTGCAAGTTTTTAGTTTTTAGATAAATATTCTTTAGTTTGTCGTGTTGTGTGAGATATATAGCATAGAGTTTTAGATGCGAAAACACACTTTTTTGCTGAAATTTCCCATTTTCATCTTTATCTGCATTTAGCTGAAAAGGACTGATAAAATAAAAAAAAGCAAAACCAAGCAAGACAATACTAGACAAATAAATGGATTTGAGCGGATTGGTGCCATAATCACAAAAATCTCTCAAAAAAATGTTCATCAAATAACCAAAAAAAACAGATGTCCTACTATCTTTTTGATACAAATTATAAAGATAAGATGTTTCAATATTTTTCCATTCTATATACGCACTATTGGCATAAGTACGGTTTCCTTGCGCCCTAAAAAGCCCATAGAAAGTTGCATAACAACTAATCAAATTACTAAAAATTACTTCATCTTTAAGATTTTCACGCTCTTTTCCACTCATAAGTGCTTTTTTTGCATCATAAACAGAAATTTTATTATCAGACAAAATAGACCATTGCACACGTGTATTAAGCGGATTGATGTTGAGTGCATCAATAATCATTGCGCCATTAAGGTTTCCACCCACAAATAAAAACTGATTTTCAACAGTTGCCTGCGCCAAATTTACGTTTGTTTCATATTTATTATTAACCATTTGAAGGTTAGTAAAATGCGTTTCAGAGATATTTACTGCATATTTTGGGAGGTTTTTGTTGCGTTTGGGAACGTCAAAAGTACAATCTTGCAGAAAAAAATCAATGGCTTCTCCTTTTTGTTTAAACTCAAAAAGATGTGCCTCTATGACAAATTTATCAAAGATAGACATTCTTGTATCTTCTTGAATAGCAGGGTTTAACGAAAATTTGCATTTATCAAATTTTACATCATCTGTCAATACATTGAGATGATAGCGGAAGCCGTGTTGGAAGTCGCATTTTTCAAAAGTCAAAAATTGAATATTATTATTAGACATACGCAATGGCTGTTCAAAAACACAATTTTTAAAAATTGCTTTCAGATTTTGACACCCTCCCATCACTACATTTCCGTTATATAAAACTTACACAAATGTATACATTTGCTGTTGATTTCCTGCTTCATTGTGCCGCTAAGCTACATTTGTAGTTTAATATTATTTTGGCACTCCACAGGCAGACACGGTATAACTTACCGCCTTACTCTTTAAATTTAAACTTGCGTTCAAATCTCTATCACAACTAAAACCGCAACTTTCACAATGAAAAGTGCGTTCAGATAGTTTTAAGGTTGTTTTTTTGATGCCACAACTAGAACAAGTTTTAGAACTTGGATAAAACCTATCCACCACAGTCAAAACAGAGCCATACCACTCACATTTGTAGCCTAATTGTCGTCTAAACTCGTAAAATCCGCCATCTAAAATGGCTGATGCTAATTTATGGTTTTTGCTCATTCCGCTCACGTTCAAATCCTCAATTACTATCTCGCTGTGGTTTTTAGCGAGATGAGTAGTGAGTTTATGAAGGCTATCTTTGCGAATACAAGCTATTTTATAGTGGATTTTTGCCACTTTTTGCTGTTGCTTTTTATAGTTTTTTGATTGTGGTTGCCCTTTTTTATATTTTTTTGATAATTTTCTTTGAGCTATTGCTAGTTTTCTTTTAGCTTTTTTGTAAGGGCGTTTATTCTCAAAAATAGTCCCTTCTGATAATGTAGCAAGGGTTTTTATACCCAAATCTACTCCAACTGGGTTGCTTTTTGTTTGTTTTGGAGCTATTGCATAAGGCACTTTAAAGGCCGCAAACCAATGCCCTGCCATTTTGGAAACGGTTACATTCTTAATGTCTGCTAAATCAAATGTTTCACTCATTTTTACCCAACCAAAAACAGGTAATTTTATCTTATTATTTTCTGTTCTGATATTGCCTTCCAAATAAAAACTATCTCTAATACCTTTCTTTTTGAAGACAGGAAGCCCTTTTTTCTCTTTAAATGCTTTTTTGTAGGCACTATCCAAATGACGCAATGCTTCTTGTGGAGCGCATTTGCTCACATCATAATACCATTGATTGGCTGTTTTTACTTCTTTTACTAATTTTTTATGTAAATCAATGCTGGAAGGGCGTTTTTTATTGTTTTTATAAGCTTCTTGGCAAGTAGAAAGTCCCCAATTATACGCATGACGAGCTACGCCTGCGTGTTTACTCGCAAGTGTACTTTGTTCATTATTTAGTTCTAAGCGTATTTTTATACTTTTCATTCGTCAAAAATTTATCTTTCAAAAATACAAAAACAATGATGATAATACAAATAAAATAAAAAATGTTTAGAAAATGTATACAAATTATGCTAAAATCAATCAAAATGTTTATATTTATACAGATATGTAGAAGATTTTCGTAGCTAATCATAACCCTTGAAAGTTATTTTGTTCAAAACCAACCACATACCAATATCAAAAGTAACATAATCCAAAGAAATATCGTGATAAACAGTAAGCATTGGAGCATTTTCATCAGCAAAACGCTCATCCATACCTTTTCTATCTACTTTTGAGTCAAAAATGACATTGATATTTTTAAAAATCAGTAGTGCTACTTTCTCCTTTATGAGTGGATTTTTTGTAGTGAGATAGGTGATAAATTGCGTGAAATTAACAGTTTGGTTGTTTATTTCAGCCATTTGCCCACCTTGAATAGGCACTTGTTTTACTTCTTCTGTCACAAAATCAGCGTTTTTTTGTGCATACAAACTGTTATTATTTACAATAAAATTGCAAATAATAACAGTTAATAGTATAATAATAGGTTGTTTCATAATTTTGTTTTGAATTGGGATTTTTTTATGTAAAACAAAATTAATACTGGATAATATACTGTGAACGGAAAGGATTTCAGAAAGATAAATTTGTATTAGTTCCAGCGGAACGGCATATTTATAGCAATATTATTGTATTTGTATTTAGCTCCAGCCGAGCTAAATATTTATAAAACTAGCCATTGCTAGTACAGCTCCGCTGGAGCTGAATACATTTTTTGACCTGTTTTTCTATAAATATACCAGTCCGCTGGACTTCAATACATTTTCCGAAATCTAAGCCGTTCACAGTATAACTTGATAAATTTGTAAGTTATTATCAATTAAAATGCAGAAATTTTTATGTATCTCTTGGGGTTAAGCCTCAAATCAATAATGAGTTTGTCAATATTGATAGAAAGGTTATTGAGATTGTCATAAAGTGCTTTATCTTTGAGTAATGCTCCTAATGAACCTTCACCTTTATTCATTTTACTAAGAATTTGGTCAAATTGTGCTATTGCGGCATTGGTTTTATTGACAGTTTCAGAGAACCTAATAGCGTTCAGAGAATCTGCAAAAGTGTTCATTTTACCCAAAATAGGCTTAAATCCCTTTTCAGTTTCTATAATATTGGCAGAAAGTGTCGTAAGATTAGCCAGCATAGCATCTATTTTGGCTCTATTTTCCAAAAGCATTCCATTAAGTGTTGCTGCACTAGCCTCTGCACCAGTAAGTGTTCCTTTTACAGCTTTCCCCACTCCTTCAAATTCTCTCAAAAGATTTTCCACTTGTATCATCACAGAATCAACACGTTTGACAATGGGCGTAACCTGTGAGGTAATACTGGCTATCATATCTTTTTCAATACCTACACGCAAAGTATCTTTTGGATTATAATATTGTGTGGAAAATAGCTTAAATTTATCTTTTGAAAGCGTTGAATCTACTTGCAGAGAAATAGCTTTTCCGCCCAACAAACTAGCATTTTTAAGCATAGCACAGTTTATTTTTTTTATTTGTAGTTTTTTGCTGATAGTTAAGGTTACAAGGATTTTGTTGTTGCGTTCTGGCAAAAGTTCTACTTTTGCCACACGCCCAACAGGTAAACCATTGATTAGCACAGGATTAGAGGCTTGAAGGTTATCAATATTGTCGTACAAAACATAATATTTGTACTCAGAACTAAAAAAATCTGACCCTTTCAAAAAACTTACCCCAAAATACAACATTACCATACCCACGACCGCCATCACACCTACTTTTACCTCTTTAGAAATAGCCATTGATTTAATTTTTTAATTTGTTTTAATTTATTTTAATTTTACTTTTGGAATGAAAATTAAATAGCTTAGTATTTTTGTTTTTATAATAATTTAATAATCAAAGTTTTACGTTTGCACTTCGTGATTCTTACTTCGTGGTGTTTGTGTCTTCACCAACAAATACTTAGTAATTAAATTTTAGAAAGAGCTTTGAGAGCCGTTTTATAATCTTTTGTGAGTTGTTTTTCTTCTCCTTTTTGGTATTTGATGCTCAAACTTAGGCTATCCAACATAAATTCTAGCATATTTTCCGACAAGATAAGGCTTGTAATAGCGGCTGTTTTTAAAAGCACATTTGTTGCGTTAGAGCCAACAGGCAAACTCTTCTTTTTGAGTGAAATACGTACCCAAGAGCCTTTTTCTACAGTTTTTGTGTTAGAAATAAATTTGTCAATGTCTTTTCTGAAAAATGATATATCCCGCATTTGAGTAAAAATTTATGTTTGATTGATGCTAAAAAAAATTTCACAAATATAAAAAAAATATTTAAGTAATTGTGAATTTTAAATTAGGAATTAGGAATTAGAAATTAGAAATTAGGAATTAGGAATTAGAAATTAGGAATTAGGAATTAGAAATTACGTACTTCGTACCTCAAACTTCAAGCTATAATATTCAAAATCTGTGTTACAATCTCCTGTGCGGCATTTGGCTTGGCAAGTTTGACAATATTTTGAGATAGTTTTTCTTGTAAAATACTATCAGAAAGCAAATCAATGGCATCTCCTATCAAAAAATCTTTTGCATACATATCAGCCACAAGCAAGGCAGCATTATTATTAACTAAAGCCATAGCATTTTTAGTCTGGTGGTCTTCAGAAACATTGGGGGAAGGTATCAAAATTGCAGGTTTTGCTACCAAACAAAGTTCAGAAATAGACAATGCGCCTGCTCTAGAAAGTACAATATCTGCTGCTGCATACGCCAAATCCATTACATTTATAAAGTCAAAAACTTTAATGTTTGGATAATTTTCTGTAGCTTTAGTGGCTCTTTCGTGGTAAGTTTTGCCTGTTTGCCAAATTACTTGTATATTGTTCTCTGTGAGCCTATTAAGCCCTAATTCTATGCTTTCGTTGATAGTTCTTGCGCCCAAACTTCCACCAATAACCAAAATAGTTTTCTTGTTTTTATCTAATCCAAAATGTTCTTGTGCTTGTTTTCTTTTGCTAAAAATATCCAAAATATCACTTCTAACAGGGTTTCCTGTAAAAATAAGTTTATCTTTTGGAAAAAAATTATCCATTGCAGGATACGCCACACATATTTTTGTAGCACTTTTTGACAACCATTTATTAGTAAGCCCTGCATAAGAATTTTGTTCTTGTATAAGTGTAGGTACATTCATACGTGAAGCCGCAAATAAAAGTGGTCCACTTGCATAACCGCCCACCCCAACGGCAATATCAGGCTTAAATTCTTTAATAATTTTGCGTGCAGCAGCCAAACTTTTAAACAATTTGAAAGGAAATAAAAGATTAGCCTTTGTATTTGCAAGTGAGAGAGAGCGTTGTATGCCTGCAATATCCAAACCAATAATTTTGTAGCCTGCCTGTGGCACTTTTTGCATTTCCATACGGTTGTTTGCGCCTACAAACAATATTTCTGGGTTTTCAAGTGTGTTTTTAAGTTGGTTAGCAATGGCAATAGCAGGATAAATATGCCCTCCTGTGCCTCCTCCGCTAATAATAATACGTTTCATCTTAAATTGTGAATTATAAATTGTGAATTGTGAATTATTATTTGTCGTTATTGTATTTTTTGTTACCGTACACTCTTTGTTATTAGCGGTCTGTACCGTAGTGGAACGGAGGTCAGACCACTAATAACAAAGAGTAAGTTCGTTTTAAAAAGAGATTATGGTCTGACCTTCATTGCATTACGGTACAGACCATAATCTCTTTTTAAAACAGTGTACGGTAGCAAAATTGTATTTTAATTTACAATTCACAATTTATAATTCACAATTCTTATACAAATTTCTCTAATTGCTTTACAAGTATAGAAAAATCTTTTGGATAAGGAGCTTCCACAGCAATTTCTTTTTCGTCCATATCCAAGAAAACTATCTTTTGAGCGTGTAAAGCAACTCTATGTGTGATTGGCTGCTCTTCTGTATCTTTTTTTAGGTGAAACTTTTTCTTAAAAGTAGATAAGAAAATATGTTGTCCGCCATAACTCTCATCTCCTGCAATAGGCGCACTTAGACACGCCAAATGTATGCGTATTTGGTGCATACGCCCTGTGTGAGGTTTGCACTCTACAAGTGTATGTTCTTTGAAGATTTTTATGGTGTTGAAAGTCGTCAGAGCAAGTTTTCCTTCCTTTTTGGAGATGGTTACAAGTCCTTTTTTAGAGAGTTTTAGGATAGGCAAATCCACTATTGTATCCTTAAAATCACGTTGTCCTTTGGCGAGTGCGTGATACACTTTGGTTACTTTTCGTTTCTGAAAAAGTAGCGTAAGATGCTTGTAAGCATCATTATGCTTAGAAATAACCATTACACCAGACGTTTCTTTATCTAGGCGGTGGCAAGCCTGCGCAGTAGGACAATAAGTACGTGCCATAGACAAAATACTAGGGCTAGTTTTTGTGGCGTGGCGTTCGCTCAAAGTAGAAACAAAGGGCGGTTTATTGATAAGAATATAATTGTCATCTTCATATAAGATGAGGTCTTTAAAACTGTTTTTTGACATTATTTTTGGTATTTCACTTAAGTAATTGAACGAATATAATAGGATAAACCTTCAAGGTTTAACTTATTGATATTCATAATTTTATCCAAATTAAACCTTGAAGGTTTTAGCTTATTTAGATAACGACATTGTTAATTTGTTATATTTTTTTCGTAATCCTTGATAAATCAAAGGGCTATAAAATAGTTATAGTGTCATAAATATCTCGCTCCGCTGGAGCGGAATACAAAATACACTTA
>JANYGM010000301.1 GCA_025362415.1 bacterium | reverse complement strand
GTCTTCACAAACAACCGCCAGCAACTTACAACTTTTGTTGTTTGTGAAGACACAAACAACGGCATTGAAAATAGTTATAGTGTCATAAATATATCGCTCCGCTGGAGCGGAATACAAAATACACTTATTTTCCTATAAATATAATGCCCTGCTGGGGCTGAATATCCACTTGTAAACTTTTTTAAAAGAGAACAAACTAAAAGGCAAATATTGGAAAAAGACAATTTTCCCTTGCGAGTGAAGTCCGTGATTTTTACGTGATAGATGGCAGAGTTTTCACTCACTTGCGCAACAAATTTCCGTAAATCCCTTAATATTTTTCTGAAATGGTCATATAATTATGGTTAAAATGGACTGCAAATATAGTAGATTTTCCTTAACTTAATGGAAGTGATGGGACACAAACAACGAGGATTTTGTTTTTCTCATGTAATTACGAATTATGAGAAAAATACATCAAAATAATATCTCATACCTCATACCTCATACTTTACACATATTCTCCTAATTTATCTAGTATTTTTTCAAGTGATTTGTTTTCATTCTTAAAGCCTATACTAACGCTCCCAATGGCAGGAAAAATAGGATTTTCACTATTGATGTCAAATTTTTCGTTGTGATAAGAAAAAGTTTCTTCTTTCTCGTTAGGAAAAAGCACAAATAAGCCCAATGGAGAGAATAAACCGCCGTTTTCGTAGCCAATTCCGTGCAAATATTTAAGTGCTATAAGTGGATAATCATATTTTTCAATGGTTTTGTATTCTTTGTATTTTGCATCAAAAATAACATATTTATAAACAGGTTTTTCTGCTTCTTTCTCTTCAATTTCTTGCTCCAAATGATGCTGGGACAAATATTTTACTTCTTTTTGTATTTGATATTCAATAATAAAATCAGGTTTTAGTTGTCCACTTGTGAGTACAGATGTAAGGTTTTTAGGCATTACTTCATAATAAAGCGTGATTTTATTTTTTTTGAGATGCGTAAAATGAATAATTTTAGGAATATTCTCTTTGTCGGTATCCAAAATACTGTAGCTATAGCCCTGCAACGCAAAACTATCAATAATTTTATACAGACAACCCAATTCAAACAAATTATCCACACGCCTAACACCTCCAAAAACTTTCTGTTCTGATTCAAAAACAATATCTTTCTTATTCAGCCACTCCAACAAATGCCTATAAACGAAAAAATAATGCTCTTTAGATTCAAATTTATAGCTATTGAGTAGCTCTGTGGTTTCTGTTGAAACAAATAAATGCTCGTCCAAATATCTTTTAATAGTATGAATCAAAGGCAAAATACTTTTAATACAACTATTCGTTTTTTCTAAATTATGAAACTCAATTTTATTCTTAAAATTAAGCAGGTTTAAATGATGTTGTTGCTCTTCTATATGTTGTTCTTTCAATATAAAATAATTAGCTAATTCTGACATAAAACCGTGTATAAGGCGGTTTTCGTAAATATCTGTACTTTCAACTAATTCTTCTGCAAGCATTTCTTCTGGTACAAAAAGGCGGTTTTGCACCAAAATTTTATCTTGCTGATAAATATTGGTAGGTTGTAAGGTATCTAAGTTTTCAAGTAGCCAATCTATTGAATTTTCAGAAATACTTACATCTTCAGAAAACAAAGTAACGAAATTATTAGGAACTAAACTATAAATTTTATCATAACAAAAATGCATCAAGTGCTTATTTTTTAGCTCTATCAAAAAATCTTTAAAATGCGTAATCATCATTAAAAAACTACCATTTTGTATAGCATTTGTTGTGTCATTGCGCAGGAGAGAAGATTTTGACCAAACAGAAATATTTTTATTGGCTACATATTCCACCAAACTAATAAATTCTTCTTGGCTAATTTTGCTTGAATGAATATTGATATTCATTTGTTGCAGTTGTTTTTCTTCATTTAATAAAGAAATTTCGCAAATTCCTTCAGGATAATTCAGGAATAATTTTGAAAATCTTACTTTTGAACCAACTTTAGTAACATAAAATTCTCTGCTATAATCTTTTGCATCAAAATCTCTAAACGAAAAATAACCATTAATATCTGTTGCGTGTAGTTCGTACCAAAAATCTAGCTTATTGATAGTCAAAAGGCTTATTTCAAAAGGAATATCAGATAAAAATATAGAAAAATCACTGGTTTCTATGCGTTCATTCGTTTGCAAAAGCAGGCAAAAATAGTCGCTTTCATCAACATTTTGGTTGTTGCTAACGGCTACACTTGTGGTATAATTACTTTCTTTACTGTATTTAAAACAATGTATTCTCATATTTTTAATTTTTAATGGTGAGTTGTGAATAAATACAACATTTTGAAATAAAAACAAAATTACTAAAAAAAGTTAAGTTTCAACTTTTTTGTTGTATTTGGTTGTAGAAAGATTGCTTGCAACGTCTAAAAACGGAGAAAGAAACAAGCATATTATTACTAGGTTATAAATACACTTTTTCTACGTTCAGACGTTACAAGTAATATTTCTACCAATACATTTGGATAAATTTAGGTGTTTTGTGGTCAGTGTATTTTTTTAAATTCAAAATCAAACAAAAAATATTTGCAACGGAACTTTTACAGCAACAACTTATTTACAACTTATTACATAGTTAAAATTGTCGGAATCACAGATTAAAAACGGATTACACAAATAACACAGATTTTTAATTAACTCTTAAAAAATCCGTGTCATCTTTTAATCCATTAAAATCCGTGAGCAAAAAACTTCAAAAATATTTTTGATTATTAAATAATAGTTACTATCTTTGCACTCCCAAAAGAAATTTTATCAAAAATATCAACAAGATAATCAATAAATAGATTTTGGGTAAGTCCAAAATCTAAAAAAATATTTACATTTAATTTTATACAACTATGAATCAGAGAGTTGCCAAAAAAATCTTAAAAAATCAAGGTGTTTTGAAATACAACACTAACCAAATAGCAAAAGCACAAGGTATTGCTACAAGACTTATTGCATCAAAAGCTAAAAAAGCAGCTATGCCAGTAGCACTTACAAAAACTAAAATCAAAGCACAAGCAAGAGCAGCAGCATCAAAAGCAGCAATTGTGTAGGTTTTAAGTACAAAGTACGAAATAAAACAGAAATTTCTAGTAATATTTTACTGGAAATTTCTGTTTTTTGTTTTTGTAGAAATTAAATATTATTTTTGTGAAACAATAAAGAGCAACATAATTGTATTTCATTCACAATTCACACTTAAAAATTCACAATTCAAAAAATGTTTATTTCGTTTACAGAAAAACTCAAAAATCAGCTTGCGTTGCCTCTACCTGGCGAGGTAGCGCAATTCAAAATGTCTGCATCTTTGCGTGTAGATAATCAAAAAACGCCTTTCTCACGCTACGAGCCAAACGCTCAAACACGTGATGCAGGTGTGCTTATCCTCTTGTACGTACATGAAGACACTATTTTTATGCCTTTGATTGTTCGCCCAAGTACAGAACTTGGAGCGCATAGTGGTCAGGTGTCGTTTCCTGGTGGCAAAAAAGAAAATACAGACAAAAATTTGAGAGAAACTGCTTTGCGAGAGGCTTATGAAGAGGTTGGCATAAAAGAAGATGAAATAACCGTTTTGGGAGAAATAAGCCCACTTTTTGTGTTTGCGAGTAATTTTATGGTTTATCCAACTGTGGCAGTTTGTGATTTTAAGCCTAATTTTGTACCTGACACAAGAGAAGTAGCCAAGATATTAGAAGTACCTCTTTTGCATCTTCAAAATACAGATAATCATAAAATTACAGATTTAGAAATACGAAATACTACTATTATTGCACCTTATTTTGATGTAGAAGGGCATATAGTTTGGGGCGCAACCGCTATGATACTAAACGAACTTTTGGAAATATTAGAATATTGATAGGATTATTTTGTTGGGATTTACTTCTTCTATTGTTTTAAAAAGTTTTGCATTAAATTTTTTAAAAGGTTCGTTTTCGTCTTCCCTGCAACGCTGATAATTGAAATAAAGTGTCTTACTTTTTTCGTCATAACTATACCAATAATTGCTATTTTTAGAATAGGCTAAAAGATTTTTAAACAGAGGGGCATATTTCCAAGTTTTTTCTGATGATTTAGCAACTGTATTAATTGTTGCATTTATTGTATCTCCTTGAGGTGATAAAAGTTGAAACTGTATTGTAGATAATTCCTTAATTATCCCCAACCCTTTTAATATTTCAGGATTGCTAAAGTAATAATTTTCAAAAAATTTGAAGTAAGCTGGATTATCTCGTTTTATAATGTTTTTTTACTTATTTTGGTAAAAGGATTTTTATGTTTTGAGGATATGGTATTTCTGTAGTTATCTACATCAGATATTAAATCTTTATTTGAAAGTAAGTTTTGTGAAAAACTAGAATTAGTATTTCCAATTATAAAAAGAAGAAGAAAGATAAGTATTTGTAATATTTTCATAAGTATCATTGATGTATGTAATTGCCTGCTGACTCCAACGAATAAAAATCAATTATATTTTAAAATTAAAAATTAATAGCTTTCAATAGGTTGTTAAAATTTAGGTAGTGTTAAACAAGGAAAAAGCGTGTTACTTTGAGTTTTCTGACGACCAAATCACACGCTTTTTTTATACCAGTTTATTAAAAATTATTAAAACCTATTTCTCAAAAATATTTTCTATTTTTGCGCTTGAAATTATTACTCTGTTAATGCTAAAATAAATTTTAAAAATGAAAAGAAAAAATATCATTAGTTTGACCATTGCCTTTGCCTTTTTCACACTTGCAATTTCTGGTTTGTTGCTTTATTTCAAGCAAAAGCGCATATTGTAGAAATAGGACACACTATTTTTGGACTTTTATTTGTTGGATTTGCCATTTTTCACATTATCAATAATTGGCAATCACTCAAAAATTACTCAAAAGACCATACAAGTGGGAAATTCCAAAAAGAATTACTTGTGGCAAGCCTTATTTTTGGTGTTTTGCTG
>JANYGM010000107.1 GCA_025362415.1 bacterium | reverse complement strand
CATTGTCAAAATCAAAAGAATTGTTGCCTGCTTCTGCAACAAAAACCATCTTGTTTTTTCTCTGATTTTTATGTTGATTTTCCATTTTTTATTTGTTTTTATTGTTTTATTGTTTTCACCACATAGGCACATAGAAGACATAGAAATACAAATAATTACATATAGATAAAATATACCATTGTTGCGCCTTTTTCTTTTGCATAGGCAACAAAACGCTGAAAAATACGCAAATCAAAACCAAAATTATTACCAAAATCATCATTATATTTATCAAGTTGAAAATCAGAAAAATAAAAAATATTCCTTTCTGTATCAAAAACTTTATGTTCATTTTTGTTGATTATTTCAGGAAGATTTTTAATTTTTGGAATAGCAATGACCAGATTATCAACTGTTTCAAGCACTCTATCAATATTATTATTGCATCTTTCATTATCTTTTTTGATTTTTTGGATAATGGCATCTCTTTCTGATTTTGGCATATTACAATCTAACCAATCAAAATCTTCATCATATTCTTCCATTTCGTTGATAGCGGACATATTAACAGAACTTATTTGAGAAAATTGCCTTAACTCTCCATTTGTAAACAAACCTGCAAAAGTTCTGCTAAGGAAGTTTTCTGGGTGGTTATCTCCTAAAATTCCGTCACCTTTGTCTGTCCAAATACTAATATCCATTCCCATAATTTTGCTGTTTAGTTTGATTTTTATAATTCTCGTACTTCGTACCTCAAACTCAGTCTTCATCTTTCATTTTTCCAAGATTTTTGGCTTCTTTTCGTGCTTTTTTGCGTTCTTTTTTCTTGCTATTATTTTTTGCTATTTTATCCATATAAATTTTTGCGGTGCTAAAATCTTTGCGTTTTTTGGCAAAATCAGCAAGATATTGCAATGCAGACTGATAATAACCAGAGTCTAATTCTTTGATTTTTTCCGCAAAATCAACTGTTTTCTTAAAATATCTTTCTGCTTCTGCCTGATTGGTAGAAAGACTGGCATAACCCAAAAAATAACTTGCATATCTTCCACTAATCTCTTCAAAACCAAATACTTTAGCTTCTACTTTTGCGAGTAGTTCTGTAGAACTGCGTACACTTTCAAGCGTGTTATTTTGCAAGAACTGCCCCATTGCATAATACCTATGAAAATACGGATTATTAGGATATTGTTTGTGCAGTTGGTCTGCAATTTTGTAGGAAAGTGCAGGCGTTTTTTCTTCATTGGCATAAATCCGCATCAAAAAATAAAGTGCCTCCGTACGTGTATAAAAGGCATTTTTGGAAACTTCTGTGAGTTGTTCCAAACCTAATTTCTTATCACCCTTACTAAAAAACATTGTAATCAGTTTCAAAGAGGGATAATTAGCAGGAATCCAAACGGAATAATAGTTGTAAAGTCCTTCTCCAAACAAAAATTCTGGACTAAGTGCCAAATCATTTTTACTTCTACGCAGGTATTTGAGAGCATTTTTGCCTGCCAAAGCGGATTTTGTCCACGCTTTGCGCTCTGCATACAAACGTCCTTTAAAACCATACGCACCCGCTAAGAAAAAGGCTGCTTCTGCATTATTAGGGTATTTTTTGAGTGCAGCATAAGATTTTTGAATAGTGGTATCCAAATAAGCCAAAAATGGTTTATCATATTCCTCATTCTGTGGATTGGGCGCAATACGCCACCAATAACCCAGTGCAAGCTCAAAATAAGGCAAAGCGTGACCAGGATAGCGGTGGCGCATCCAAGCAAACTCTGTTTCCGCTGCGGCAAAGTTATAATTATACATATTATTGATAGCGTCATCTATCTCTCCTTGAAGTCCTGTATCTTGCAAAAGATTGGGGAAAGAATCTTTGCCTGCTACTATTTCTTGCGCTTTGGAAACATTTATAAGAAAAATATTTCCAAAAAATAAGAAAATCAATAAATTAAAATATTTTTTGTTTTTTGTTTTTTGCATAATATACAATAAAATATGTTCAGTTGCCTCTAAACAAAATGAATTAGATTCTTATATTCTTTTTAATTCTAAAAAACACGTTCCTCTTGTGCAATTATTTCTGCCAAGTCACTTTCTTTTAGTTTTTATTCATCAATAACAGCATTTTTACTCCAATTATTTTGCTCATATTCCTTTATTATTTGACGAATTTTCTTTCTACTTTCAATATATTCTGGCTGATTTTTTACCAACAAACGTAGCTTATTCTCAAGAATAAAAGCCCGTTCTAATTCCAATTCATCAGTAATATATCCTTTTTGAAGTAGTGTATTTAGGTCTATTTGTGCGTCCATATTTTTTAAAATGGGTGACATTTATTTTTCTAGTTGATTTCTTTTAACCGTAAAGTTTGTTACCGTACACTCTTTGTTATTAGTGGTCTGT
>JANYGM010000181.1 GCA_025362415.1 bacterium | reverse complement strand
ACCTAAATTTATCCAAAAATCACTCGGATTTATTAGAGGGAATAGGTCATTTTGCAATGATTTTCTTAAACTGTTATTTATCTGAAAATTCCAAATTGTTTTTTATATATTTGCAACGGAACTTTTACAGCAACAATGAATACAAAATTTTGATAACCAAATGATTATATTCTTTTTGGTTAAAATAAAAAGCCTTTCAAAAGTTTGGAAAGGCTTTTTATTGTTTTTGAACTTTTTAAACTAATTTACTGACTTATCTTTTAAGTCCTAACACACTTGCTCCGCAATGTGTTTTAGAATCTTTGAAAGCATAAGAGAAGTAGTAAATACCTGTTTTTTGTGCTTTTATTTGTACCGCAGGGAAAAATTGCGAGCCGTTATAACTGCTTACAATTTCTTTTTTCTGTGAATCTAGCAATCTTACAAACAAACCCTTTGTGTCAGTAGAAGAAAGTGTAATAATGTAAGTAATACCAGCACTAAGTACATAGGCATAATCTACAACTGCTTTTTTGCCATTTTGTGTATCTATTTTATAGCTTTTTAGATACCTAAAGCCTGCGGGCTTTAGTTTTTCAACACATTTATCAGTATATTGAGTTACATCACATTGTGCATAAGCACCAAAGGTGAGGAACAAAAACATAATCAAAAGCACTGATTTTCCAGCTTTAAGAGAATTTTTCATAAAAAAATATTGAATGTTAATAAGTTTTTGATAAAATTGAACAACAATAAGTTATATTATTTGTATCTTATTGTTGTCAGTTACTATAGTTATCCAATAATTTTTGCACGCATTTTATCTACTGCAGCAATAATTTTATTTAGGTCTTCTGGTGTGAAATTTACCTTTGTTTCTATATTTTTTTGGTCAACCACTACCTCATCACCTACTTGTTTAGTGGCTACAGGTTTATCTTTCTCTATACTTTCAACATTGACGGGAGCATAAGCCGCTACTATTTCGTCCAAATCTGTTCTTAGTTGCGCAAGATGTGTATTTTTATCTTTATTTTTATCCAAAATGTCAATTAGCTGCTTCAAGGCAATTTTTTGGTCAGCAATTTTATCTAATAATTCTGTTTTACCCTTTGCCTTTGCTGCTGTACAACTAAGGTGCAAAGCTTCTATCCAACCACCAGTAATAATAAAAAGTGTTACATCTCCTCTGTCTTCCTCGTCTAATCCCTCATTGATTTTTTGAAGGTTAGTAAGGGTAACTTTCAAAAGTTCTTGTGGGTTATCTCGTTGGTCTATGGCTTTTTTGACATTATCAAAATCAAAATAAGAGTCAATTTTTAGTCCTTGTGAAAGTTCTCTGATAGCCGTAATACAGTTAATACTTTCTTGACTTTGGTCATAAATATTAGCATATCCCAAATCTGTACTATAAATACCTAAATTAAGTGCTTTCTTAAAATCCGTATCATATTTAGAAATATTATCAACGTGATTGATGTAATTTTGGTCATAGGCAATACCAATATCTTTCATCAAAGAAGCTATTTCAATAGGATTAGGTACGGCTTCTAATGCTTTAAAATCAATTTTCACAACCACTTTGTTGCCTTCAACTTTGGGTTTGTCTTTTACTTCTTCTTTGCAAGAGAACAATAAAAAAACAAGAGAGAAACTAACGAGTATTTTTTTTATAGAAAAAATCATAAAATAAGTAGAATAGTTTAAGTATGTTTAAAGTAAGCACAACCAAATAAAGCAGAAATTTTTATTTCTGCTTTATTTGATTGATTCTATAATATCTGACAAATCAAACAATGACTAACTGAATGATATGTTATTGTCTTTTCATACCAATAACGCTAGCACCACAATAGTTGCTTGTCTTGTCGTGGCTATATCTTAGGTAATAAACGCCTGTTCTCTGACATTTAAGCTGCACTGCAGAATTGAATGTTTTAGTTTCATCAATGTAACTTGATACAACCGCTTTTTTGTCTGTGTCAAGCAAAGTGAATCTTAAACCTTGAGTTTTAGCATCTCCATTAGAAAGTGTAATCAAGTAAGTACTTCCACGACTGAATACATACGAATATTCCACGTCATTTACTTTCCCTTTCTGAAAATCAACTTTGTAGCTTTTCACAAAACGGTAGCTTTGTGGCTTCAATTTTTCCACACATTTAGAAGTGTAGCTCGTAACATCACATTGTGCAACAACATTGTTCGTTACTGCAAATAGTGCTACTATCATTGCGAAAACATATCCTATTTTTTTCATTGCTTTAAGATTATAAAATTTATGTTAATATTTTAAATGTAGGTTGAGTTTAGACCTAACTTTGAATGTATTACTAAAACCGTGCTAGATTTTAATAATACATTTTTTATTCCTTATTTCTTGGTGATGTTATCACGAATAAGTGTAACTTGTGCCAAGATAGCATCTAAATCACCTGGTTTCATTTTTACTTCTGTTGTACCTGTTTGTTCAATAGTAATTGTTCCACCTTTCTCTACTTTTTTAGACTCTCCAGGAACAGTTTTCACCTCAATACCAGCATAGATTTTGTCAAGTGCTACAAGTTCTTCCCTCAAAGTCTTCATTTTTGGAGATGCCTCATAGTGTTCTACAAGCAAGATAATTTGGTCTAATGTAATTTTTTGCTCTGCAATACGAGAGTTAAGTTCTTCACTTGTTTTAATTTTTGCTACCTTACAAGTAAGATACAAAGACTCTATCCAACCACCAGTCAAAACAAGCACAGTCATATCTGTACGGTCTTCTTCTTGCAAATGGTCATTCATCTTCTGCAAGTTCATAGTTGTTTCTTCCAACAATTTATCCAAATTTTCACTACCACTTGCTGCTAGTTTTCTAATATTTTCAAAATCAAAAAACTTCACTATATTAAGTCCATCAGCCATATCACGTACTGCCGTAACGAGTGTAATGGCATCTTGTGATTGCTCGTAAATATTTGCGTAACCCAAATCTGTACTATAAATACCCAAATTAAGTGCTTTTTTGTAGTCCGTACTGTAGTTTCCTACATTATCTGCACTGTTCATCATTGATTGGTCATATTTCACGCCAGAATCTTTGATAAGAAAAGAAATTTCTGCTGGACTAGGAATAGACTCAATAATATTTTTAATTACTTCTGGAGATAATTTGCCCTTGGTCGTCGTTTCTGATTTAACTTCTTTTTTTGTGCTATCTGTTGTAACCTTCGTTGTTTCTGTTGTCTTATTACAAGAAACAGCCATACAAGAAGATGCGACTAGAATACTAAGAAATAATTTTTTCATATGGCAGTAGGTTTGATTTAACGCTAGTTTGAACTTTTAGATTTGATGTTTGTATGTGCTATTTGGTTACAATATTACGAAGTTTTTATCAATATTGTTCTATTTTTTCTGTTTTTTTTCAAAAAAATATTTTTTAAGTTACTTAATAGATTTTTTAAGAACTTATTAAAATGATTTTGTGTTTGAAAATTACAATAAAAAATGATTATAAAAATCATAAAAAAACAATTCCAGTATTTAAAAAATATGATTATCTCAAAACCTCAAAACCACGAATATGGGACATTTTATCAAGGATATATGAATTTCTTTGATGAAAAAGCCAACCTTTTTGCTTTACTTTCAGAAAGACTTAATTTTGTAAAAGATTTTTATGCGAAAATTTCTGAAGAAAAATCTAAAACTGCCTACGCACAAGGAAAATGGACTATTAGAGAGGTTTTAGGGCATATTATTGACTGCGAAAGAATTATGGCTTATCGTGCCTTATGTATGGCTAGAGGTGAGAAAAAAGCACTTCCAGGTTTTGAGCAAGATGATTATATGCAAAATGCCAACTTCAACCAACGTACTCTACAAAATTTGTTAGAAGAGTTTGTTTTGATACGTCAAACAACCCTACAACTTTTTGAAAACTTAGACGAAAATGCTATCAATCAGCTTGGAAACGCTAATAATAATACTGTTTCTGTGCGTGCTTTATGTGGCATTATTGTTGGTCACGAAATCCATCATACGAATATTATCACAGAAAGGTATTTGTAAATAATTAGGAATTAGGAATTGTGAATTATGAATGAATACAAGATATTGATAATCAATTTATTAAGTGTCATTTTAAGATTGTCACAACATAAACTAATTACAACAACCTACTTATAATTTTTAGATTTCTATTTTGTATTTCTTAGTGCCTACTTGTGTATTTCTTGTGTTCTCAGTGGTAAAATACTACCCTGCAACGGCAATAGTGGCAATACTAATACTTTTTGGTTGTGCTTTTTCTAACGACAAAACACATTCAAAAAGTGTTGCGCCAGTCGTTACGACATCATCAACAAGCAAAATATGCTTATTTTTGAGTGCATTGGCATCTTCTATCTGAAAAATATTCTCTACATTATCAGCACGTTCCATTCTTTGCTTTTTGGTTTGTGTGTCTGTGTATTGTGTGCGCACAAAAGCGTGTGTAATTTGTGGAATATCAAGCCCTTGCGCAAGTCCTTTTCCAAAGGCTTCACTTTGATTGTAACCACGCTTTTTTTGGCGCAAAGCGTGCAAAGGAACAGGTACAATTATATCAAAAACGTCTTTAAAACCTTGTTCGTATAGTTCTGTGCCATACCACAAACCTAGTTTTTCGCCAATTAAAGGTTGTGAGGCATATTTTAGTTTGTGTAGCAAAGTTTGCACATTAGAGCCTTTTTTGAAATACAAATAAGAAAGTGTGTGAGCCAGTTTTATGCGTCCTTCAAATCTTTGTATGATGGCTTTATTATCTGCGTCAGGGAGATGTGAGCCTGTTTTTGGAAGTTTCACTTTGCATTTGGTACAAATAAAATCCTCATTTTTTTCAAGATAACTAATACAAGAAGGGCAGTAGTCTGGATAAACTACTGCCCCAAAATCAATGATAATTTCTTTTATTTTAGCAAGAAAATTCATTTTAGATTATTTTTTATAATTATTTATTGTATTTCATTCACAATTCACAATTTAAAATTCACAATTCCTAAGCTTTTACTTCAAAAAATTGCTTATAACCTTTGGTTTGGTCTGCCATCATACGCAAATTTTTAGACATTTCTTCTCTGATAGAAAGATTTTTATCTTCTGTTTGAATTTCAAGTTTAATAATTTCAAAAGTTTTGTCTAACTCACTTTTGATGCGGTTTTCCATTCTTTCCAGTCTATCATAAATATCTTTGGCAGCTTGTGCAAGGCTTTCTTTGTCTTGCAAAACGGTTTCTTCTACTTCTGCTTCCAAAATAGCTAATCTTTCTTGAATATTTTTTGTATCTTTCCCAACAATAAGTTCTTTAATAGCACTCATACGGGTATATTTACCAGATTTTGTGCCTTTATCCAAACCATCTTCATCATTCAAAAAAACATATTCTTCTTTGCGTCGCATTTTATCTGCCTCATTGATAAGACTAGGCAAAGTTTTGTACATATCTTGCACTTGCAACTGCCCCTGTTTGCGGTTTTCCTCCAAAACAGTCATAAACAAACCACGCATTTCCGTAATTTGTTTGTCGTAATCTTTGCGGTTTTCACTGATAATAGACGTAAAAAGGTCTTTCATTCCACTAAATTTATTTTCAGCGTCCTGTTTATCTACATTTACAACTACATCTTTATAAGAATTAACCGTTTCTGTTGCTACTTCCTTTGGCTCGTTGTTGGGCGTGTTATTTATGGGTGTGTTGATGTCTTCCATTATTTCTTATTGCGCTAGAGATTTAGAAATTTCATCAAAAATATTGCTAAGTGCAGCTCTATTGACTGTATTGCGGCGTTGCGTTTCCAGTTCTTGGCGTGCAGATGCTTGAAAATCAGCCACTCGTGCGAGCATTTTTTGTTCTAGGCTCTCAATAGATTTGAGCATTTCAATCTTCACTTCATCAATTTTCACAGAAATTTCTGTACGATAGTTGTCAAGACTGCGTTTGATGGCATCTATTTCAGAATTGTAGGTTTTTATTTCCTCTCCAAAGATAAGTTTTCTTACTTCGTCTAGTTTTGTACTTTCGTTGAGCGTATTTTCCATATAATTGATTTCTGATAAGATATTTTTGAAATAATTGTGAATTTTAAATTGTGAATTGTGAATGAATACAAACACAAATTCTATATTTTCAAAACTTTCTCAAAATTAGTAAAAAATGTTGTATTTGACAAATGTTTTTTCTGAAAAAGAATTTTTATAATTTTTTTGTGAAAAATCTGTAAAAAATCCTAGAAAAACTCTTAAAATAAAGTTTCTGCAATTTGTCTTACTGCATCAGATTTGCTCATAGAATAATAATGCAAACAAGGTACACCTGCCTCCATTAGTTCTTTTGACTGTTTTATGCCCCATTCTATCCCTACTTGTTTGACGTGGTCGTTTGTTTTGCACTTTTCAATCTCCAAAACCAATTCATCTGGTAAATCAATATGAAAAATACTTGGCAAAATAGTTAGTTGTTTTTTGGTAGTAATAGGCTTCAAACCAGGAATGATAGGAACAGTTATTCCCATATCACGACATTTATTGACAAACTCAAAATATTTTTTATTATCAAAAAACATCTGTGTAACAATAAACTCTGCTCCCAAATCTACTTTTTGCTTCAAATATTTCAAATCAGTATTTAGGCTTGGTGCTTCAAAATGCTTTTCTGGGTAGCCTGCCACACCAATACAAAAATTAGTATGACTCATATTTATCTCCTCCAAATATTTGCCATTATTCATATCATTCACTTGTACAAGTAGTTCAGTAGCGTAAGAATGTCCGTTTGGGTCTGACGTAAAGCTACCTTCAGATTTAATAGCATCTCCACGCAATACAAGCACATTATCAATACCCAAAAAGTCAAGGTCAATAAGTGCATTTTCTGTTTCCTCCTTAGAAAAACCGCCACAAATGATATGTGGAACTGCATCAACTTTAAAATGATTCATAATAGCGGCACAAATGCCGACAGTTCCTGGTCTTTTGCGTATGGTTTGGCGTTCTAAAAGTCCATTTTCACGTTTTTTATAGACATATTCTTCTCTATGATAAGTTACATCAATGAATTTTGGTTTAAATTCCATCAATGGGTCAATAGCCTTAAACAGTTGTTGTATGCTTTCTCCTTTGAGTGGAGGCAATATTTCAAAGGAAAACAAAGTTTTGTCACTTTGTTGGATATGTTGAATAATTTTGGTCATTGTTATGCTAGACGTTTTTCTTTTGTGCAAAACTACAAAAAAAACGTATATGTTTAAATGATTTTGCAGAATTTGTTTCTGTTTTGTAAGAATCTCTGTTTAGCAATATATCTAAAAAATAACAAAACATAAATTATTTTTGGGATTTGATTTCTTTTTTTCTAACTTTCAACATCAAAATCTTCTTAAAAATAATTCTTAAAAATTCTTTATGAAACTTATCAAAGTGGGTGCAGGCGTGCTTAACCAAACGCCATTAGACTGGGAAAACAATTTCCAGCATATCATTACTGCCATAGAAAAAGCCCGAAATGAAGACGTAAGCATACTTTGCCTGCCTGAACTTTGTATTACGGGCTATGGTTGTGAAGACGCTTTTTATGCCGTCAATACTACTGAAAAATCTTTGGAATATCTACAAAAAATTGTGCCTTATACCAAAGGAATGGTCGTTACGGTGGGTTTACCATTACTTATTCAAAATAAACTTTTTAATTGTGCCTGCCTTATTTCTGATGGGGAGATTTTGGGCTTTCCTGCAAAAAAATTCTTGGCAGGCAACGGCATTCACTATGAGCCACGTTGGTTTACGGCGTGGACACAAAAAGGCTACTCACATATACATATAGGCGGAAAAGAGTACAAAGTTGGTGATGTTTATTTTAATATCAACGGCATTAAAATTGGTTTTGAAATTTGTGAAGATGCTTGGGTAGCCAACCGCCCAGGACGTGATTTGTACAATTATGGCATTGATATTATCCTCAATCCTAGTGCTTCTCATTTTGCTTTTGATAAACTAGAAGTACGCAAAAGATTTGTTTTAGAGGGTTCTAGGGCGTTTGGGGTAAGCTACATTTATGCTAACTTGATGGGAAATGAGTCTGGAAGAGTTATTTTTGATGGTGGAAGTATTATTGCCTCTAATGGTACGCTTTTAGCTATTGGTGAGCGTCTTTCTTTTGAAGATGTAATTATTACGACTGCCGTTATTGATGTGGATTTGACACGCCTAGCGCAAATCCAAACACACACTTTTGATATTGTAGAAAGTTTTGGGAATTGCATTGATAATGATTTGGTTTTCCCTAAAATTGGTTTAGAAAAAATAACTCCTTTCAAAACTACGTGGGAACATAGTGAAAACATCAAAGAAGAAGAATTTGCTCGTGCTATGATGCTGGGTTTGTATGATTATTTGCGCAAAAGCCGTTCTGGTGGATTTGTAGTTTCTTTGAGTGGTGGAGCTGATTCTTCTGCTATTGTGTGTTTGTGTCGTATGCTTATAGACTTGGGTATCAAGGAATTAGGATTTGAGCGTTTTGTAGGCAAAATCTCTTATATCAAAAACATCAAAGACCTAAAAACTGCTGATGAGCTTGCTAAACACCTCATTACTACCGCATATCAAGGCACAGAAAATAGTGGAGATGTTACTTTTACGGCTGCCAAAGAGCTTGCTGGTGCAGTTTGTGCAGAGTTTCATAACCTTAATATCAATAATATTGTCAAAGAATATACCAAAATAGTGGCAGAAAGTTTAGGACGTGAACTTTCGTGGGAAACTGACGACATTGCACTCCAAAATATACAGGCACGAGTGCGTGCGCCTAGTATTTGGTTTTATGCCAACCTCAAAAATGCCCTTTTGCTTTCTACTAGCAACCGTTCTGAAGCTGCCGTAGGCTATGCCACAATGGACGGAGATACTTCTGGTGGGCTTAGTCCTATTGCAGGAATTGATAAAGATTATTTGCGTTCTTGGTTGCGTTGGCTACAAAGTAAAGGTGTTGATAATGAATATGTTATCTCTGCTTTGTCGTATGTTAATAATCAACAACCAACCGCAGAACTGCGCCCAAAAGGTGCAATGCAAACAGATGAAACAGATTTGATGCCCTACAATATTTTAGATGATATTGAGGAAGCCGCTATACGTGATAAACGTGCGCCTTTGGAATGTTTGCAGATTTTGGAGGTGAAACACCCAGACAGACAGCGCAATCAGTTGAAAAATTATGTAGAAAAATTCTTTTTACTTTGGTGCAGAAATCAATGGAAAAGAGAGCGTTATGCGCCTTCCTTTCATTTGGACGACAAAAACCTTGACCCAAAAACTTGGTGTCGTTTTCCTATTTTGTCAGGCGGTTTTGCCAAAGAATTGCAGGAGTTGAGAGATTTTTAAATGATTTTTTTTTAATTTTAATAATAACATCAAACTGAAATAATAAAGCAAAAGTTTTCTCAAAACTTTTGCTTTATTATTTCAGTTTGATGAATAAGTTAGAAATAACTCGTAAATTTGCCTAAAATCTTATAAAAAATATTATGTCCGAAATTAAATCAGAAATAAAAGATACTCTAAAAGTACAAGAATTACCTTTTAAGGCTAATTTTGACCTCAACAGCAATTTTAATGAAGCAATAGACTTTTATGAAGAGCCAGAAGCTACGTTTTCAATGCACCCAAAAAAGTTTATGTTATGGCTTTTTATTGTAAGTATTGTAATGATTTTTGCTTCTATGACCTCTGCCTACATTGTGCGACAATCAGAAGGAGATTGGCTACAATTTGCGCTTCCTGATGCTTTGTGGGCGAGTACAGTAGTGATTATTGTCAGTAGTTTTACGGCACAATGGGCATATAATGCGGCTAAAAAAGACAATATCAAAAATATGAAAATTGCTATGGGACTTACTATGGTGCTTGGCGTGGCTTTTTTGGTGTTGCAGGTAGTAGCGTGTGGCGAAATGATAGAAAATAATATTTATTTTGGTGGCGTAGATAGGGCAAATAATGCTGTAAATCCTTCAGGGTCATTTGTTTACGTGTTGTTGTTTTTGCACGCAATGCATCTAATCACAGGAATTATTTTTCTGTTTTTGGTAGGAATAGCGGTTTTTAAATACGAAGTTCATTCGCAAGCTACTACCAGAATACAAATGAGTACCATTTATTGGCATTTTTTGGGCGGTTTGTGGGTTTATTTGTTTGTTTTCTTAGTCATAAATAGATAATAATTGCCACAGATACACAGATGAATACAATAAAACTGTATTATTTGTGTATCTGTGGCAATTAGATAACTAGATTTTAACATTTGGAAAAGTGGACTTATTAGCGTACTTTTGCGTTTTCAAACTTCAAAAAAATTAAAATAATAAAATATGAGTTTACTTGTTGTGGGTTCTGTTGCTTTTGATGCCATAGAAACGCCTTTTGGCAAAACAGATAAAATTATTGGTGGCGCAGCTACTTACATTTCTCTTTCTTCTTCTTATTTCACCAAAAATGTTAAATTGGTGGCAGTTGTAGGCGGAGATTTTGCCAAATCAGATATTGAAATGCTACAAAAGCACGGTGTCAATACAGAAGGTTTGCAGATTAAGGAAAATGAAAAATCTTTTTTCTGGTCTGGAAAGTACCATAATGATATGAATAGCCGTGATACACTCGTTACAGAACTCAATGTTTTGGGAACTTTTGACCCAATCCTCCCTGAAAGCTACCAAGATTGTGAGTATTTGATGCTTGGAAATCTTGCGCCTGCGGTTCAAAAAACAGTCATAGAACGCCTAAAAAAACGTCCAAAACTTATTGTAATGGATACAATGAATTTTTGGATGGAAATTGCAATGCCTGATTTGCTAGAAACTATAAAACTCGTTGATGTGCTTTCTATCAATGATGAAGAAGCTAGACAACTCTCTGGAGAATATTCTTTGGTGAAAGCTGCCAAAAAAATTATGGAATTGGGCGTTAAAACGCTCATTATCAAGAAAGGAGAACACGGAGCATTGCTTTTCCACAAAGACCAAATATTTTTTGCACCAGCACTTCCATTAGAAGAGGTTTTTGACCCAACAGGTGCAGGAGATACATTTGCAGGCGGTTTTATTGGTTATATTGCAAAAACAAAAGATGTTTCTTTTGATAATATGAAACGTGCTTTGATTTATGGCTCTGCAATGGCATCTCTTTGTGTAGAAAAATTTGGTACAGAACGCCTTTTAGACCTTTCGCAAGATGACGTAAACTCTCGTGTGCAGGAATTTATTGATTTGGCTCAATTTGAAATAAAATTAGCATAGGAATAAGTATGAATTTAAACTTCTTAAACTGTTAATTACCTGAAAACTCCAAATTATTTTTTATAAATTCTGCAACGGAACTTTTAGAGCAACAAATAATGTACAAAACTGATTTTTCACCAGAGAAACTACAAGAAATTAAGAATTATTTGCTAAATTGCAACGAAAATACGAATACATAACAAGTAAATAAGTTAAAAATCTGTGTCAAATATAGTTTTACAAGTAGAAAATCTTTACAAACAATACCGTTTAGGGCTTACAGGCGCAGGCTCTTTGCGTGATGACGTGGGGCGTTTGTGGGCAAAAATACGTGGAAAAGAAGACCCCACACTAAAAATTGGAGAAGCAAACAATAGAGAAACAATAGAAGGAGAATATGTTTGGGCTTTGCAAGACATCAATTTTGAGGTAAAACAAGGAGAGGTTTTAGGAATTATTGGCAAAAATGGTGCAGGGAAATCTACATTACTCAAAATCCTCTCAAAAGTAACTGCTCCAACAAAAGGAAATATAAAAGTACGAGGTAGAATAGCAAGCCTGTTGGAAGTGGGTACAGGTTTTCACCCAGAACTCACTGGTAGAGAAAATATTTTTTTGAATGGTGCTATCTTAGGAATGACCAAAAATGATATTCGTAGGAAATTTGATGAGATTGTGGAGTTTTCTGGAATAGGAAAATACATTGATACCCCCGTAAAACGCTATTCGTCAGGTATGTATGTGCGTTTGGCGTTTGCGGTAGCGGCACATTTAGAGCCAGAAATACTAATTATTGATGAGGTTTTGGCGGTAGGTGATGCAGAATTTCAGAAAAAATGCTTAGGCAAAATGAAAGATGTAGCAGGAGAAGGCAGAACAGTATTATTTGTAAGCCATAATATGGGAGCAGTAAGAGGACTTTGTGATAGAGGGCTTTTAATGAAAAATGGCAAACTAGAAGCTGACGGAGAAGTAAATAAAGTTATTTCTTTATATACGCAAGCTATTAATACAAATAATTCAGGTGAATTTATAATTGGAGAGGCAAAACAAACAGAGAGATTAGTCATAGAAAAAGCTATTTTAAGAAACCAAAAAGGAGTTTGCACACAGTCTTTTCAAATTGGAGATGATTTAATAGTAGAACTTCACTGTTCTGTGAGAGAAACTATAGAAAAGCCACATTTTTGGATAAGTGTGGAAAGTCAGTATGGTTCTTTATTTGGTGCAAATTCTTTAATAGATGGTTATGCACCAGAGAGTGTAAATGGGAATTTTACCATAAAATGTATTTTTAAAAAAATCTCACTTTTGCCACAAATGTTTGTACTTTATGCAGGAGCAAGGGACAAAGACGGTGGAAATCTAATTACAGAATCTAAGGAAATTGGTTGCTTTTTTGTCACTACACAAATGTCTGCTATAGGTTATAAAGGTATTTTAGTAGATACCATAGCGGAAAGCTCTTCTCCAATGATAGTGGATTATGAGTGGTGCTAATCAATCTCGTTATGAACTCAAAAATCAGTAATAAACACATTTAATGGGAAATATAAAAATAATACTAGAAAAAATAGACTTTAAGGAGCATTCATTGCATCTTCCCAAAAAAGAAATATGCTACAAACACATTATGGAAGCTTATGGTGGGTTACACTTAATTGCAAACTATGTAGGTCTTAACAAGCCTTATTATTTCTTTAAAAAACCAACTTTTTGGCAACACGGTTGGATTCCTGATGTTTGTGAGTTTCATCCTTTAGCAGTTTGTGGAGAAATTTTATCACATGGAAAAATGAGCAAAGACCCTACCTATTTGGTAGGTAAGACTAGTAATGAGTTATACTTAAAAAAACATGATTATAAAAATACAGTAGCTGTGGGCTTACCATTGGTATACTTACCCAAGAGGGAGATAAAACGAGTTAAAAATACACTTTTAGTGATGCCTGTGCACTCACTAAGTTATGTTAAACATGAACATTGGAACTTTCAGGATTATGTAGATAGACTTCTGGCTATCAAAAATGATTTTGATAAAATAGTAGTTTGCGTACATCCTAGTTGTATAGATAATGGGTATTGGGTAAAAGAGTTCTTAGATGCAGGTTTTGAGGTAGTAGAAGGAGTTTGCGGCGGTGATAAAAATGCTTTTCAGCGTTTACAATTGCTTTTAGAAACTTTTGAGTATGTTACTACAAATGGTTTTGGTTCGCACCTTGCCTATGCTGCTTATTTTGGTGCTAAAATATCTATATTTGGTAATTTTGCAGAGCATAAAGTAGAGGATTATGCAGATATGTATAAAACAACGAACTCAGAAGAATACAACCAAATGCACAAACATTTTTGCCAACTAACAAGCGAAAAATCACTTCATCAAATCATGGCATTTTTGTTTTATGGGCATCCAAAGGAAGCAATACAAATGATAACGTGGGGAAAGATACAAGTTGGTTTTGAAGCAAAAAAAACACCTAAACAAATTAGGCAAATATTGGGCTGGGATGTTAAAAATAGAATAAAATATTTCACGAGCTATGAAGGAATTAAGAGTGTAATAACTAGCTTTGTACCTTTGAAGGTTAAAGAAAAAATAAAAACCTTTTACAATTTTTTCAATAAAAATCTTTAATAACTTTGACCATAACAAAATATGCTAAAATATATCAAAAGAATTGGTGCCTTACATAATATATGCACTTTAAGAGAACTCATTTTTATTGTCTATCACTTTTTTATTACTAAAAAATTATATGAGAAAAATATTCAACTTCAAAGAATATTGATATTTGTGCTTGCTTGTACTGATAAAAATTATAAAATATCTTTATTAGATAAGAATATAATTAAAATACAAGGCTTGGGTAAGGATAAAAGCCACTCTTTTGTTGTAAGGAAATATACGAGGGACATACTGGTTTTTGACGGTTTTTTCTTGACAGATGATTATGCTCCTTTTATTGAGCATATTCAGAAAAAAAATAATACTATCAATTTAATTATTGATGCAGGAGCAAACATAGGTTGTTCTGCTATCTTTTTTCATCAATACTTTCCTGATGCTACTATTATTTGTATAGAGCCAGAACAAACTAATACAGAGATTTTAAATAAAAATATCTTAATAAATAAAGCTGAAAATAAGATAAAAATTCTTAATAAAGCTTTGTGGAATACTGTTACTACCTTAGAATTACGAAGGATAGATTTCTCAAATGATGGGTTTCATGTAATGAAAGATGGTATCACAGATGGTATTATAGATAATGTACTTACTTGTACAATTCCAGAAATATTGGAAGAAAGCAAGCAAAGTCAGATAGATTTATTGAAAATAGACATAGAAGGCGCAGAAAAAGTGCTTTTCCAAGATAACGCACACTTAGCACTATTCTTAAATAATACTAAAAATATAATTATGGAGGTTCACGAGGAATATATTACGGCAGAGCCAATAATTGATATTTTGGAAGAGTTTGGGTTTGCATCAAAAAAAGTTGTAATAACAGGACAACCAACAGCAATTATAGCTTATAAATAAAAATACCATTCTGAATATTATGCCCACTAATTTTGTCTATTTTTCTTCTGGAAATGCTATTTTACATAATAGAACCATTCTTTCTGTACTTAGTCTTATAAATAATTATCACATCATTACAGAAAAAAAAGCAGAAGAAAAAATTATTATTTTTACTGACGAACCTGCCTATTACATTCAGCAACTAGGAGAAATAACTTATATTGAATATATTTTGCTTACAAAAGATGCCATAAAACAAATGATGGGCAAAGATGACCTTATTCACAGAGTTAAGATTGGAATTATTGAACAAATAACACAAAAGTACCCAACACACAAACTTTTTTATATAGATTCTGATACTTTTTTTTATAAGCCGTTCTCACATATTTTAGAAAAAATATTACCTGAAACAACCATTATGCACAAATTTGAGTACAAAATGGAAATATTAGGAAACTATGAAAAAGGAAGTAAAGATAATTTTAGAGAAATTTATGACCATATCTGTACGAATGAATTTGTTATAAACGAACAAAAACTAAAAATTGATATTTCAACATTTGCCTCTTGGAATGCAGGAATTATAGGTTTGCACCCAAAACATTTTTCTTGGTTGGCTGATGTTTATCAACTGACTGACCAATTTTATTCACAGGCACGTTGCCACGCAGCAGAACAATTTGCGTTTTCTTATATTCTCCAAACTAGGACACAATTATCTGATTGTGAAGACTATAATAGACATTATTGGCATCAAATAGAAAAACAAATTGCTGATGAGTTTCTTGCAAAAAAATTAAATGATGATTTTCAGAAATTATCATTGGAAGACAAATTAAAACAAACAAAACAAATGTGTGATTATTTATATAATACATTTCCTACACACGAATACACGCATAGATACAATGCAATGATTGCTTTTAGTGAAAAAAAATATAGGAAAGGCTACAAAGAAGTTATACTGACTCTGCTCAAAAATCCGCTACAAAAAATAGTTTTTTTCAAAAATGTAGCTTATTATACCAAACAAATGCTTTTTTCAAAATGAGTAGTTCCATTATTAAAGTTGGCTTTTTGATTTCTTATGATTGGGAACTCCTAAAAAATGCCTTACCAAATATTTATGCTGATGCTGATATTATTTATTTAGCATTAGATAAAAAACGTCTTACGTGGGGCGGAAATGTATTTGATTTTGACGAAATTGCCTTCAAAAACCTTATTAAAGAAATTGATATAAATAATAAAATAAATGTATATGAAGCTGATTTTTATCAAGAACACCTAACGCCTATGCAATGTGAAGTGCGAGAACGAAATATGCTTGCAACACAAATGGGTGAAAACGGTTGGCACGTTCAACTTGATGCTGATGAGTATTTTATTGATTTTAAAGGTTTTACAGATTACCTCAAAAAAATAAATCCAAATCCAAAAGGTACACAAAAATCTATCAATGTTTGTGTTAATTGGCTAAATTTATTTAAGAAAATGCCTCATCATTATCTTTGTATTGAAAATAATAGCAATAATTTAGAATCTATACAAGTGGCTACCAATGTGCCAATATATGAAATAGGGCGCAGAAATGGACATTTTAACCATTACGGTCCATTTTTTATGATACACGACACTTGGGCAAGAACAGAACAAGAAATTTGGCAAAAAATTTCTAATTGGGGACATAAAAATGACTTTGATATTCAAAAATATTTCCAATTTTGGAAAAATATTAATGAAAATAACTATAAAGACGTGAAAGATTTTCATCCAATACAGCCCAAAGTTTGGCAAAAACTACTTTTAGTAAAAGCGAATAATATACAAGAAATAATAAAAAATATTGAAATTACGCATTTTACAAGTGATTTCATTTATAATATTAAAAGAAAAATCAATAATAACCGTAACTTTGCACGTCTAAAAGCATTATGGTCTAAAATTACAAAATGATGCTCAAAATACTCAAAAATAAAATCCAAGAATGGAATGCTACACGAGAACTTCGCAAGTATGCACCTTTGCTTGCCAAAAACTCAGAAGGCTCAAACGCAACACAATTGGTAGAAATCCTTTATAACCCTAAATGGGAGCGTTTTTTTTGGATAAAACAAGTAAAAGAAGAAATAAAAGGCTTGGTTGAAGCAGTAGAAGCACTCAAACCTAAAATAATTGTAGAAGTAGGGACTAATATGGGAGGCTCTTTGTTTTGCTTTACCAAAGTAGCTCAAAAAGATGCTCTTGTCATTTCCGTAGATTTGCCTGAAGGTCTTGGTGGTGGTGGGTATCCCATATACAGAAGTGATTTTTATAAATCCTTTGCAACTAACTCGCAAAAAATGCTTCTTTGGCGTCTGGATTCGCACCAAAAAAGCACTCTTGACAAACTTAAAGAAACCTTAAATGGGCAAAAAATTGATTTTCTGTTTCTAGATGGCGACCATTCCTTTGAAGGCATCAAACAAGATTTTGAATGGTATGCTCCTTTGGTAAGAAGTGGCGGAATAGTAGCTTTTCACGATATAAAACCTTCGTTGCCTGATAATTGGATACAAGTCGGACGGTTTTGGAACGAAATAAAAGAAGATTATCAGTACAAAGAAGTAGTTAGCAATGAGGTATCTTGGGGAGGAATAGGAGTTTTATACCAGAAATAAAACCACTTGTCGTAAAAAATGCGCTATAAAAAGTAATTCATAAAGAATATAATCTATGGGAACACTAAGATTTTTTTTGGCAGTCATGGTCGTAATTATGCATTCAGCCCCTGTACTTGGGTATGATGCAAATGTGCCAGGTTCTACAGCAGTCAGAACATTTTATATTATTTCTGGCTATCTCATGACTATGGTTTATTCCGAAAAATATGCCCTTTCGCATAGTTCGTATTATTATTTTATTACAAACAGGTTTTATAAGCTATTTCCCTTGTATTGGATAGTTGTGCTTCTTGTTATTT
>JANYGM010000099.1 GCA_025362415.1 bacterium | reverse complement strand
GTCTACCGTTGTTGGTGAACCATAAGTGCCACCACTTGTGCCAGTAGTACCACTTGTGCCAGTTGTACCTGTTGCCCCACTTGTGCCACCTCCTGCTCCACCAGTACCAGTATTAGTATTCGTCCCAGTATTTGTACCTATTGGATATGTATTACCACGAGGTGTAGGTGGCACATACACATAAGGTGGAGTTATTACTGTCGGTGGAGTTGGTGGGCAAGGAGAACAGTTAGTGGTTCCACAAGGACAAGTACCAACAGTACCAGAACTAGTAGGTGGGCCACCGCCTCCTCCGCTGGTGCCACTACCACCACCACCGCCACCATCACCACCGCAACTATCATAAATAGTAGTAGTACCAACTGTAACAATCATACAACCATTTACATAAAGAGTTTTTGTTGCTGTAGGCTCATTATTACCACTACTTATGCCGTTCTCAAAACTTTTTTTGATAATATTATCATAATCCACCTCATAGACAGCTACCACTCCTGCAAATCCAGCAATATTATTTTCTTTATAATCTTTGAAAATAGCATTATAGTTTGCTTTCACAAAGGTAAGATTTCCTACCAGTTCTACAATATTAGCCTCCAAAAAATCATCATTGGCATCTACACGTATACAAAGCCTACGTATAAAACCAATATTTTCGTTGTACTCAACTTGCAAAAACCGTACCACAGGTACAATAAGCATTTTTTCGTTGTTGGGTAAAAGTTCTACCTCTGTTTTGTCCCATTGTGGTTCAAAGTCTTTGAAACGTGCAGAATCAGCAGCCGTCATTCTTTCGTTGCCAGAGGAAACAGGTTTTGGTTGGTTTTTGTACCTACCATTCTCATAAAAGCCTTTGACTTTGTCAAGTTGGACTTTTGGAGGGAGGTTTGTTTGTTGTGTTTGTGGGTTAAGTGGGTCTAAAAGATGGCGTTTACAGCCATATAATATTCCCAACATCAGCAAAAATACAAGTATTTTGCTTTTTTGTTTTCTTATCATAAAGAAAGAGTTTGAGGGTGATTAAATATTTTGCAAAGGTATTGTTTTATAAAATAAAAAAACTATTTTTGAGTTGTTATTTAGTCTTATTAGTTTGTATAAAACAACTCAAAAAACGGAAAACCTTACTTTAGGAAAGAAAATTAAATTTTTAAGAGAAATGAAAAATCTCAAACAAGAAAATATGGCAGCGTTACTAGAGATGACCAATAATGGTTATGGTAAAATAGAAAGAGATGAAACAGATGTGCCTTATTCTCGTTTAAATCAGATAGCAGAAGTATTGGGAATGTCTGTAGCTGACCTTGTCAATATGCAAGACCAAAAAATAATCTATTCTATCAATAACCATCAACCTGTTATGGAAAATATGATAAATAATGGAAATACACCTCGTAAAGATTGGGAAGAACGCATTAAAAGCCTTGAAGAAGATATAAAACTCCTAAAAAGCATTGTTAATAAATAAGTTTATATCTGCTAAAAATTCATAAATAAAAATGGCAAAAGAAATTTTCCTTCTTGGTGGTGCAAATGGTTCTGGTAAATCAACTTTTGCAGTTGATTTGATAGAACAAACTAATTATTTTTTCTTAAATGCTGACGAAATTGAGAAAAGTTTAGACGAACCAAAATCAAATGCTGCCTCTGTGAAAGCTGGTAGAATGTTTTTTGATAAAATTTCTGAACTTATCAAAGATGAAATTAGTTTTATTGTGGAAAGTACCCTGTCTGGCAAATCTTTGCTTAATATCATCAAACAAGCAAAAGCAAACAACTACAATATTTCAATTATTTATGTTTATTTGGATAGCGCAGAAACCTGTATTAGCCGTATCAAAGCGAGAGTACAAAAAGGCGGGCATCATATCCCTGATGATGTTGTAAGGCGCAGGTATTACAGAAGTTTGCACAATTTTTGGTACAAATACAAAGATTTGGCAGATAAATGGATGATGTATTACAATGCTGGTACTTCCATAGAAGATGTTGCTGCTGGAAAAGAAGAAGAGTTTTATGTTATTGATGGTGGATATTTTGAAGTGTTTAATCAAAATTTAGATAAATATGAGAGAAATTAAAGAAGTTGATAAATTTGATAATATTGAAATTTATCAGTTTGCTATGCGTATGACCAAAATAGCAAAAAAAGCTGTTCGTAGGGCGCAGGAAGAAAACCGCCGACTAGGCGTTCCAAATGTTTTTTCAGAAAATGGAATACTTTATTACGAACTAAATGGCGAAATAACAACAAAAAGCCCTTTTGAAGAAGATAAATAGGTGTTTTTACCTAACAACTAAATACCTTTTTAAACATTGTTAATATGGTTTATTCCAAAACAAAAAGCCTTTCCAACATTTGGAAAGGCTTTTTGCATTTGTATTTTGTCTTTATTCCCCTTTTGGGGGTTAGGGGGCTACTTTTACTTTTTCTCCAGCTTGCCAATCTTTAAACTCACTTGCATAATACAAGTATGCCACGCTTGCAGGAGCAGTATAATTTCCAGAAACATCTGCTTTTAAGTCCAAATTAACCGTTTTTACCTCGTTTGGGCGGATTTCTCTGTAATAAAACACTACATAATTTTTTCTTACTTCATAATAATCAAACACGCCTTTTTCTTGTAATTCTTTCAGTTGCCACGCCTGCGCAGAAAGTCCCGCAGGTATGCCCACAATAGCCATTGGCGTAGGTTGAACGTCATTTGTTGTGTTGCGGAGCGTAGTCGTAAGGCGCAAAGTTTGATTTGTATTGATGCTTTTTGCGGCAATAGTCGTGTTGATGTCTAATTTGCATTTTTTGCTAGAATTAGGTGTAAAGCTATTCCAAGCAACATCTACAGAATACGGAACGCCACTTTTCACATTGCTAAACATCACTCTTACATCTTGTTTGCCTTCTTGCATATACTTTTCTAGCCCTGTGATAGTAATTTTACTTTTGTCTGTGGCTTGATATGCTTGTTTTCCAGCTTCTTTTCCATTGACAAAAACCGTAATAATACCATTTTCACGAGTTTTTCTAGTGAATTTTTCATAACCTACAATAGCCTTGAGTGCCAAAATAGTGGCTTGTGTAGAGTAAAAACCGCCTTTTTGACGCATTTGTATGATATAACTCATCAAATCATACAATTCTTTTTTACTATTACTAACATTTTGATTATCAGCTTTTTGCATAGCCATAGCCAAAAGTGCCGAAATTTCTACTTGCAATGCGCCACCGTCAGAATACGTCATAGAAGTTTGTGCAGCAAGTTTGCCTATTGCTTGTTTTGGTAGGTTTTTTCTAAAAATATTAAGCAAATTTTCTCCTTCTGCTTTCTTATTGAGATTAAAAGCAGCGTTTGCCATTAGTCCAATTTGGTAGTTATCTTCTGACTTTATAGCTTCTTTATATGCCGTTTGGAACTCCAAATCAATGTTTTTCTCTCCAATTTCTGAAAGCGCATAGATGATATAAGCGTTTATCATTTCTTTGTATTTTTGGTCATAACCGCTAGTCATATTTGCTGTAAAAGAGCCTTTACCATTTCTTTTGCTCAAAAGCCACGTTTTATTGCGCACAAACATTTTTTCATCAACATTATTATAGACTTTTTTCATATCAGAAAATTCCATAAGTCCGTAAGCAGTAAGCCTTTCACTGCCAGGGTCGCCACCAAAAATCTCAAAACCACCGCTTTTGCTTTCAAAGCCAATTAGTCTTTTATAGCCTTTATCAATGTATTCAAGGGCTTTTTTCTTAATTTCTGCGTTTGGGTCACCTGTTTCTTGTAAGAAATTCAAGGCTAAAATATTTGGATAAGTGCTAGAAGATGTTTGCTCAAAACAGCCGTGAGGTTCTCTAAAAATAGACTCCATTCCCTCTGTCAAATCACTTAAAACACTCAAATAAGCTGTTAATTCAGCTTTTATTGTTTTAGCAAGTGGCTCGTTTATATTGAAATTAAAAGATTTGTCAAGCGCATCACCAGAAAAAGATGCACTCACAGGAAAGCCTTTGGCGCAAACCTCAATTTCTTGTGTAATGGCATCATACGCCCCATTTCCAGCAAAATTAAAACGTAATTTTTCTGTTCCTGCAAGGTTTTCAACTACTACTTTCATATATTCAGTTTTTACCTCTTTTGCATTCAAAGAAACCTCACGAGAATTTGCACCAATCAGCCTAAATCTTTCTGGCGTATTCATTCCTAAAATGCCCTTTACACTATTTTCTGTATTGTTTTTGATGACAATAGGCAAATTCAAAGTATCTCCACCAGACAAATAAGCAGGGATTTTTATGTCCAAAGAAAATGGCATTTGAACAGCAAAAGTATGGTCATTTTGCCCTAAACTACCATTTTTAGCAAAACCTTCTGCCACAACTCTAAATGTAGTTTCTTCATCAGAATTAAAAAAGAAAAAAGTTGCTTTTCCGTTTTTATCTGTCTGTAAAGAAGGATTAAAATACAAAGTTTCTCTAAAATCTGTACGTTCAATGTTTTGAGCATCAGCAACTTTCTGTGCATAAAACTCTCTTGTAGGAGCAACATTAGGCGTGAGATATACAGATTTGAACATTGTATAATTTGATTTGGTTACTTCATTTTTAGTTGTGATTACCAAAGATTTATTATTTGACTGACCAATATAACCACCATACAATTTCCTAGCATTTTCCGTAGAAATAGTGTCCATAGAGGTAATATTTTCCTTAGAAAGTACCTCAAAAGGGATACTATAGACTCCTTTTTTATTGATAATCATAGGCATATTGTCGTACGAATAGTTAATAACACTTCTGTTTCCCCTAAGAATAATTCCATTCCTGCGCTGTTTTTGGTTTATTTGTATTCCTGCAACTTTTCCAGATAATTGAGATACTTCTTTTTTCTTTTCATCTGTTGATACAATATCTTTTTCGCTTTCTATATCCAAAAAACCTGTTTCTGCATCACCAACAGTATTTTCTTCTACGTCTTCTTTAAGAGGAATATTCATCACTTCATTTTTTGGTGCAACAGAAGAGGGCAAAGTGTTTAGCATTCTATCATTTTTGCGTGTATCAACACTAGATTTTATTTCTCTGTTAGTTCTTTGATTTCTTCTTGTTGATGAAATGCTAACAGATTCTAAATCCATATCATCATTTTCATAATAACCAGAATTTGAAAAGCCAGTATTTTCTAACTGAATTTGGAAGTATTGTTGTTTGTTACTATTTTTATTGTGTGCAAAAAGTTGTATTGGTGTATTGCTATCAATATTATCAAACTCAAAAGTACCATTTGGAGCAACTTTTTTTCTAAGAATGCGTTTTTGTCCGCTCATTTCTAAAAGCGTGATTTGAATATCAGCATCTTTGAAATTATTGTTATTGTTATAATAATCTCTCAAAGTACCTTTTATGCTTGTTTTTTCAGCCAAAACGTTCCAAACAGGGTTTTTATCAAGCACTTTGTCCCAAGAAAAACGTCTCCAACCTTGTGTCATCAACAAATAATTAAGTGCTTTTTTAGCCTTTGGCTCATCTTTTTTGAAGTAAAAAGCAGGTTCGTCTATTTCACCTTTTACATCAGAACTAAGCAACATATAAGACAATAAATTATCTTGTTTGTCATCTGCAAAACTCACTACTTTATCATTCAAAACGCTCAAAGAAAGGTTTGCAGGAATAGCGTTACCATCTTCGTTTGTTGTTTCTACCGAAATTTCCACTCTTTCTCGTGGCATATAGGTTTTTTTGTTAGAAGAAATTTTAATGTTTAGTTGGTTTGCATTGCCGACAAACACTATTCTCTCTGCTTTTGGTGTTTTTTGGGCATCAAAAAGCGTGATTTGTGCCACACCAATAGGAAAATTTTTAGCATTGATTTCTAGCGTATTTCTGCCCTCACGAGCTTGTATTGTGTTTGTGTATTGCACAAGTCCACGAGTTTGTGCTACAATATGCACAGTACCACTTTTTGGCGCATTAAACGACACATTTAGCTGATTTTTTTGGATATTTTCGTTGTTGATGTGCAAGGTATAATTATTTTTTTCTACCTGTGGAAGTGCGTATTCACGGTCAGAAGCGGGTTTTGTAAGTCTAACTCTATAAAAAGCACCTTCATTTGCTCGTGGCAAAGCAAAATCTCCCATTCCTTGATAAAAGCTACTAAAACGTGCTACTTCCTTGTTTTTTTCGTCCAAAACAATGCCTTCTACTTCTGCGGCTTTGCTAAATTCATTCATAGCTTTGAAAGCAACTCTATTTTCTGCGTTTTCAACGAGATTTCCGCCTTCTGGGAAAAACAACATATCAATATTATTCAAAACAATAGGCACAGAACGTGAAATGCTTTCTTTAATACCTCTATTTTCAACAATGATATTGATAAGTCCGTCTGCTTTGTCTATTTTGGCAGGAAGTTGGAACATAATTTTTGCGTTGCCATCTTTGTCTGTTTTGGCGGTTTTGGCTAAGATTTGTTTGCCTTCCAGTTGAATAGTGTAATTAAATTCGTTGTCTGTAATAGGCTCATTACCAATGTTTTTGGCTTTGAGAGTAGCCATTACGAGGTCGTTTTTTGTGTAAGATTTTTTTTCAAAATCTAGCGTAAGCAACATTTTTGGCTTAATGAATTTTTGGACTTGCAGGGTTTTCTCAAAAAAAGTATTTTCACCTGCATTTTTTTGGAAATTGGTGTAGGCTTTTATTTTATACAAACCGCCCACTGCATTAGGATTTAGCTTAAAATCACCTTTTGCAACGCCGTTTTCAATGGAAATATCTACTTTTTGCTCCACACTTCCACGAGGATTTAGAAGTTCTACGTGCAAAATACTGCTGATATTGCTTGCACTGTGGTCAGTAGATTTGAGGACTTTGGCAGAAAACCAAATGTCGTCATCTGGCTTGTAAAAGGGTTTATCAAAGTGCAAATACACTTTTTCTTCTGTAAAAGAAGTGTTGTAGAGGTTTAGTTTGTTTTTGAGTTCTTTGATAAAAGGGTCATCAAAAAAATTAAAATCAAACAAAAAGCCACTTCCCAAGATAGGAAACAAGCATAGAGCGGAAATTTTCAGGAATTTTTTCATAAGAAGTTACATAAGGATTGGTAGAGAAAATGTAGGATAAAAAATAGGATTATGTTAGTGTAATACCTTGTTAAAATCTTTACTAAAATTGTGCCAAAAGGGATTTTTTGATAAATTGTTTTTTGTTATTTTGAATTATAAATGGTAAGTTTGTGTAATAAGTAGCATCTAAAAAATAAATTTTATAGCATAATTTTATGGAAACAATCACTATCACAGCACATACGGCTAATAATACGCAAATTTTAGCTATCAAAGCATTTATGAAGGCACTCAAAATTAAATTTGAGGTATCAAAAGAAGTAGCAAAAAAAGCAACAGATGAAACTGAAAGCCCTTACGACCCAGAATTTGTGAAGAAAATTCTGAATGGAGATAAACAACGTGCAGAAGGCAAAAGTAGAATTGTAACTCTTGAAGAATTGGATAATTTATGGAAATAAGATACCTAGAACAAGCAGACAAGGATTTAGCCTATTGGATAAAGACTGGTAATAAAGCCATACTCAAAAAAATAGCCCAATTAACAAGGGCTATTTTGGAAGACGTGTATCAAGGAATAGGCAAACCCGAACCTCTAAAACACGAATTATCTGGCAAATGGTCACGTAGGATTACGCAAGAACATAGGTATATTTATGAAATTGCTGATGATACTTTGTTTGTTATTTCCCTAAAAGGACATTATTGAAAAATCTAAACCACAAAAAATGACCAAAGAACTACAAAATCTTCTTTCACTTTTGGAAAGCCCAAACAAAGAAAATAGAGATTTGGGAGCTATTGTGGCAAAAAACTATAAAGATGAATTTAAAACACATTTTGGATATGAAATAGCTGAATATCAAGAACTTATTACATTTTTGATAACTTATTGTGATTGGGATTCTCAAACACCAATAATGGAAATAACAGAAGTACGTCTATATCATAGACAGGCAGTAGAAATACCTCAAAGTATCATTTTGCTCTCAAATTTGCAAGAATTAGAATTAAATGGTAATTTATCAGTTACGTTACCTGACAATATTGGAGCTTTACGTAAATTACGAATTTTAGGTTTATCATCTAACCAACTTACTTTTTTACCTGCAAATACTGAAAAATTTGTAGATTTAATGTATTTAGACTTATCTAATAATCAGCTCACTTCTTTACCTGAAAATATCTGGAGATTAAGAAGTTTAAGGCATTTGAATTTATTAGGT
>JANYGM010000073.1 GCA_025362415.1 bacterium | reverse complement strand
AAATCAACTTAAAAAATCAACCCGAAATCTCTATAATATGCAAGAATTACTGAAAAAATTTGAAAATAAAAAGCCTGAAATTATCTTTGAATGCACGACTCTGAAACAGAAGCAGAAGGTTGGGTAGTTATCAATTCTTTGCGTGGAGGCGCAGCTGGCGGAGGCACTCGTATGCGTGTGGGCTTGAATATGCGTGAGGTAGAATCATTGGCTAAAACTATGGAAGTGAAATTTACAGTGTCTGGTCCTGCTATTGGTGGCGCAAAATCTGGTATCAATTTTGACCCAAAAGACCCAAGAAAAGAAGGCGTTTTAAAGCGTTGGTACAAAGCTGTTTATCCACTTCTCAAAAATTATTATGGCACAGGTGGCGACCTTAATGTTGATGAAATTCACGAAGTTATCCCTATTACGGAGGCTTACGGACTTTGGCATCCACAAGAAGGTGTTGTAAATGGACATTTTAACCCAGAAAAACCTGCAAAAATCCGCAAAATAGGACAACTAAGACAAGGTGTTTTGAAAGTCATTGAAGATGCTAATTATGTGCCTGACGGTGCTAAAAAGTACGTTGTAGCAGATATGATTACTGGTTATGGTGTGGCTGAAGCCATTGGACATTATTATGAAATTTGGACAGGAAATATCAAAAATATTACAGGAAAGCGTGTGATTATTCAAGGTTGGGGAAATGTGGGCGCAACAGCGGCACTTTATCTAACTAAAATGGGCGCAAAAGTTGTAGGAATTATTGACAAAGATGGTGGACTTCTAAAACCTGAAGGCTATTCTCTAGACGAGATGAAAAAGTTGTTTTCTGACCGTACAACCAACTTTTTGATAGCTGATAATATGCTCTCAAATGAGCAAATGCAAGAAAAAGTTTGGTCTATGGGCGCAGAAATTTTTGTTCCTGCTGCTGCCTCACGCCTCGTAACGCAGGCGCAAGCTGATGCTATGATAGCCAACGGTTTAGAAGTAATTTCTTGTGGTGCTAATGTGCCTTTTGCTGACCCAGAAATATTTTTTGGAAGCATTGCAAAGTCGGTAGATGAGCGTGTGGCACTTATTCCAGATTTTATTGCTAACTGTGGAATGGCTCGTACTTTTGCCTATTTGATGACAGAAGACAAGATACAACTTACTGATGCAGGGATTTTTTCTGATATTTCTAATACCATCAAAAATGCGCTTGTCAAAGTTCATCAAAAAAGTAACGCAAAAACACAAATAGCAGCAACAGGCTTTACTATTGCATTGGAACAGTTAGTTTAGTAATAATTTATGTGTATTTGCCACAGATGCACAGATAAATACAATCTACATTCATTTTTTTGTATTTATCTGTGCATCTGTGGCAACTAAAAAAATATTAAGAAAATGGTAAAATGGACAAAAATATATGCTTCTAGCCTACAACACGAGGCAGAAATAGTTAAAATGGTACTTGTGGGAGAAGGCGTTTTTGCTACAATTATCAATAAACAAGATACATCTTATCACTTTGGCGAGTACGAAGTCTATATAAATGACGTAGATAAGGAAATAGCCACACAAATAATCAACGACAATGTCTATTTTAGCTAATTCTTCCAACCTCACCCAACGCATTATTGCAGGCGTAATAGGTGGCGCACTCCTTATTGGTGGCATTTATGCTAGTCAATGGAGTTTTTTTGCTATCTTCTTTATTATCAATGTATTAAGTCTTTGGGAATTTTACGGTTTACTCTTGGGTGCAGGCGCAAAACCTATGCGTATATATGGCACACTCATAGGTGCAGGACTTTTTGCAGGGATTTTCTTTTCTGATATGCTTAGTGTGGAGTTTGTTTTGTTGCCTATTTTGATGCTTACTTTTATCATAAAATTGTATGACAAAAACGACCCAAACCCCTTCCAAAGTATTGCTTACACTTTTTTAGGAATTTTTTATGTGGCATTTCCCTATTGTATGATGATTATTATAGCTTTTTCTGCTAATCATAATGAACAAACAGGCTTAGTACATCATACATATCATTATCAAGTAGTTTTGGGTACACTTTTTTTGCTTTGGGCAAGTGATACAGGCGCATATTTTGCAGGTAAAAACTTTGGTAAAACTAAACTTTTTGAACGTGTTTCTCCTAAAAAAACGTGGGAAGGAACTATTGGTGGAGCAGTGCTTTCTTTGACAGTTGCTTATGTTATCTCTTTGTTTTTCAAAGATTTACGTTTGTGGGAATGGCTGATTATTAGCCTAATTATGGTGATTATTGGCTCACTTGGCGACCTTGTGGAGTCTATGCTAAAACGTAGTATCAATGTCAAAGACTCTGGAAGTCTTATTCCTGGTCACGGAGGACTTTTAGATAGATTTGATGGACTTTTGATTGCTGCTCCTTTTGTGGCTACTTTTTTGATTTTGGTAGAAAAATTTGGTTGGTAGCTTTTGAATTAGGAATTGTGAATTGTGAATTGTGAATTGTGAATTGTGAATTGTGAATTGTGAATTGTGAATTGTGAAATACAATTAGTATAATATCTTAATTATCAATACTTTATTCCTAATTTCTAATTCATTTTGTATTCATTCCTAATTCACAATTCCTAATTTCTAATTCATTTTGTATTCATTCCTAATTCACAATTCCTAATTCCTAATTCCTAATTCATTAACCGTTATCAAAAAATCTTTCGTGAAAATTCACTAAAAAAACCTCTTTTGTGGCACGAGTAACGCCTGTGTAGAGCCAACGCAAAAACTCCAAATTCAAATTATCATCAGTAAGATAGCCTTGTTCTACAAAAATAGCGTCCCATTGCCCTCCTTGCGACTTGTGACAAGTGAGCGCATACGCAAATTTCACCTGCAAAGCATTCATATATAAATCTGCTTTAAGTGCCTCATTGCGTTTTTTCACTTGCGTAATGTCAGCATAATCTGCTTTAACGGCTTCCATTAGCTTTTGATAGTCTTCTTGTGGCAAAGAAGGTGTATTTGTGTAAAGCGTATCAAGCATTACTTTTGCCTCAAAAGGTTCAGAATCAGGGTAATCAAGCAAGCGCAAAGTAAGCGTTACAAAACGTAAATTATATTTTTCCTCAACATTCCCTGCTTTTATTATCTCTACAAAATCACCGTTAGCCAAAAAACCTATGCTATCATCTTCATTTTGCAAAACAGAATAATTATTTTTGACAATCATCAGCAAATCCCCCAACTCTATCTCCTCTTCCGCTCCCCTAATCACCTTTCTAATGTATTGATTATATTGATTTGCGGTTTTATTAGAACGACAAACGACAATAGTATTTTTTGCACCATATTTGTTGTAAGCATACACCAAACCATCTTCCAAACGGTCAGAAGTCATTTTATAAAAATCCTTAAATCCTTTGGTTTTAAAGTTAAGTTTGTAATTTTCTTTGGCTATATTTTCTCGTAATTGCGTGGCATTATGCAAAATTCCGCTTTCTTTTTCTTGTCGCATTACCTGCGTAAGCTGTTTAAACGTAATATCTAAGCCATAACTTGCCCTCAAAAAATCCTCTTGCAAAGCAGGACTTTCTGTTTCTCCGACAGGTGGCAACTGGGCATTATCACCTATGAATAATATTTTATTATTTGCATAAATATTAGAAAAAACAAAGCTAATTAAGTCTTCTAGCAGGCTTTTTTTGCCAAATTCTGCCTTATCCGAAATCATAGAAGCCTCATCAACAATAAAAATAGTATTTTCAGCCACGTTGGGCATACGCTGGAACACAAGCCCGCCACCATTTATATCAGTTTGCCTATAAATCTTCTTATGGATAGTGTAGGCACGCTTTTTGGAATAACTGGCAAGCACTTTTGCAGCACGTCCTGTGGGCGCAATAAGAGCTGTTTTATAACCAAAATTCTTAACAACCTGTACTAACTCACTAATAATCATTGTTTTACCTGTGCCTGCATAACCTTTGATAAGAAAAGCACTTCTCTGTGTATTTTTGGCAGTTATGAAAGTATCAAGCAACAATAAAAGTTCATCTTGTTCTGTGGTAAGCGTATAAGGAATATTTTTTTTGATAAGTTCAGAAGGCTGCATTTTAAATTATGAATTTTAAATTGTGAATTGTGAATGAATACAATTTATTGCAGTAATATAAAAAATGCAACTTACAAATATACAACAAATTTTGTATTTAAAGTGTAATTTGGGATTTAGTAACAGAAAATAAAAAAGGCTAACGCAACGCATTAGCCTTTTATTGTAGTCAACAGACTACTAAAACACCACTAAAAACTATCTTTGTAAAACTATATCTATATGTTATTTATTTGTTATTTGTTGTTATTTTCTTTTTTTATTTTTGATAATTAATTTCTTTTGTATCTATCTTTTCTGCTTAATTCTAATTAGGTTTCTCTAATTCGTTTGTATTACATTCACAATTCACAATTCATAATTCATAATTCACAATTCACAATTCACAATTATTTAGTGTAAATATCTTACATTAAAAATTTATATATTTTACTTTTATTTGAATACTTAAAATTACTCGTTAAATGATAAGTTTTGCTAGTTATAAAAAACGGGTTTATTTAAAAAAGGCTAATACATCATATTAGCCCTTTTGTTGTAATCAACAGACTACTAAAACACCACTAAAATCTACCTTTATAAAAACTAAACTTTCTTTTTCATTTTCTTTGCCTTATTTCTAATACAAATATCTTACATTTAGAGATAGTTTTTTACACTTTTAGGTGAATATTTTGAATTACTCGCTGAATAACATTTTTTATTGGTTATATTAGTAGGCGGTTATTTTTAGCCATTCACCGTTTAAAACGAAGTACGAGGTAAGAAGTACGAATGTAAAATATTGATTACTAAGTTATTGTAAAAAATAAATTTTTCATTTATTCACTTTATAATTCAAAGTACATAAAATTTATTTCAAAAATACATAAAAAAAGGCTAGAGCATTGCACTAGCCTTTTTATTGTAGTCAACGGACTACATTAACACCACTAAAAACTATCTTTCAAGAAAAGTTTTTAACCTTTTTACTGAAACAAATATACTAAAAAGTTATTTTTCTTTGGATATATTTTAGGTGAATATTAGTTTTTAGTCGTTGAATAAATTGTTTATCTAGGTAAACAATTATTTTTGAAGTCTGAACA